>CAZTAB010000392.1:0-6896 GCA_964611475.1 uncultured Verrucomicrobiota bacterium
GGCGCAGGCGGCCGGTTCGTCCTCCGTTTGTTCCGGCTCCCTGATGTGCGCGCGCAGGATGGCCATCTGGCCGATGATAAACACAAAGCTCAGCCCCGTGAGACCGAAAAGCTTGAAATTCACCCACGCGCTTTCGCTCCACGAATATGCGACCACGATGTTGAGTACGCCGCAAAGGATGAAAAACAGGACCCAGGCCAGATTAAGCCGCGTCCACTTCTCGCCGGGCATTTCGAGCGCCTTGCCCAGCATTCTCTCGACCAGTGGTTTCTTGCCGATGAAATGGCTGCCGAAAAAGACCAGCCCAAGCCCCCAGTTGACCACGCTGGGTTTCCATTTGATGAAAACCGGATCACGCAAGGCCAACGTCAGGCCACCCAGCAGCACAACAGCGAGACAAGTCCAAATGTACATCTTTTCAATTCGCTTGGTGATCAGTTTGGCGGCAGCAAGCTGGATCACGCAGGCCACAATAATGACGCCCGTCGCGACATAGATGTCGTACATCTTGTAGGCAACGAAAAACAGGATGACGGGTAACAGGTCGAAAAAAATCTTCATGGGTACTACTCTACATGTTTTACTTTCCAGTACAACGAGAACGTTGATCCAATGCCGAAAATCACTCCCTTTCAGCGACGTGTCTATGATGCCACCCGCGAGGTCCCGCGCGGAAAGGTCACGACCTACAAATTCCTCGCCAACGCCATTCGATGCGCCAGCGCGCGCGCGGTGGGACAAGCCCTCCGGAACAACCCTTTCGCGCCCGAAGTCCCCTGCCACCGGGTGGTCCGGTCGGACCTGACCATCGGCGGCTTTGCAGGCCAGGTCCGGGGACCGAAAATAAGCAAGAAAACCCGACTGCTACGCGAAGAGGGCGTGCGGATCGAAAAAGGCCGGGTCGTGAATGACCAGCAGGTGTTTGCCTTTGAAGAGTCGCCCCCCATCCGCTTTTCCAGGGCATCCCGAATGGCCCACTCATCCGGATCCCTCAGAGAACCCGGACGATGACCTTCAAACGCATTTTCGATCCTGGTTTTCGCCGTTCAAATAGAGCACGAAACGACCTCTGAACGGACCCTTTTGAACTTCCGCCACCGGTCAGGAAGGTCCCCCGCCCCATCCGCACGCCAAACGCCCTTGCGGATCAGCACGGTTAACGCGCCACCTTCCGCTTCCGCCTGCCTTTTGCTGCGGGTTTTCGCTTCCCTCCCTTTCGGTCACCCCCAGCACGCTCCGGTCTCTTTCCCCGGCGCTTTTTGCCCGGGGACTCCTTCTCCGCCCCGACCAGGCTCAGATTCAATTGGCGCGTCGGCAGATCCACCTCCACGATGCGAACTTCGATCTTGTCCCCTAGGGTAAAGGTGTTCCGACTCCGCTCCCCGCGAATCCGCCCCCGCTTTATGTCGGCTTCCCACCAGTCATCGCCCAGATCCTCAATCCGCAGCAGCCCGTCAACCAGGTAGAAGGGGTGCTGGACAAATAACCCGAAATTAGTGACGCCTGTCACCACGCCCTCGAACGTGTCGCCGAGTTGCCCCTGAAGGAGGGTCAGCACCTTGATCATTTTTAATTCGCGCTCCGCACTTTCCGCCCGGCGGGACAGGTACGACATCACCCTGCCCTTCTCCTTCAGCGTCTTCTGGTCGAGCAACTCCACGGGACGTTTTGAACGCTTTCCTCCCGGCTGCATCCGCCCCTCGATATGCAATTGAAGCAACCGGTGAACCATTAGGTCCGGATACCGGCGGATGGGGCTCGTGAAGTGCGTGTAGTGTTCGCTGGCCAGGGCATAGTGACCGATCATCTCCGGCGAGTATTCGGCCATCTGCATCGATTTTAGAACGGCGAGATTCACCGCATACGCCTGCGGATGCCCTTTCAACCGGTCGAGAACCTTCTGCATGGAATCGGGCGCAAGATTCTTGCCCAGCTTTAACCCGAAAACGGACAAGAATCTGGACATTGCCGAGAGCGATTCCTCGTCCGGCTCGGGATGGATGCGCCGAATCGCCGGAACCTTCTTCTGCACCATCAACCGGGCGACGGCTTCATTCGCCTCCACCATGAACATTTCGATAATGGTGTGGCTGAAGCTCGTGTCCTCGGGATGCGCATCGGCAACCTTCCCGTCATCATTGAGAACCAAGTCGACGGCGGGCAGATCCAGCACGATCATACCCTGCCGCATCCGGCGGCGCTGAATCGCACGGGCCAGCGCGTTCATGTTCTTGACCAACTCCACCACGGGCTTCCGCAGGCGGCCCGGATTGCCTTCAAGGATCGACGTCGCCTGGTCGTAGGTAAGCCGCTTCGTGGACTGGATCACGGTATTGGAAAAGCGGGCTCCGACCACGCGCCCGCCCTCGTCGTACCGGATGAAGACGCTCTTCGTCAGGCGCGGTTCGTTCTCCTGCAGGCTGCACAGACCATTGCTCAGCACCTCGGGAAGCATCGGAATGACATGCCCGGGGAGATACACGCTCGTGCCACGGGCTTCCGCCTCGACATCGATCGCCGAGCCAGGCACCACAAACGAACTGACATCGGCAATATGAATGCCCAGCTCCCACGCCGGTGCCTTCTTTCCGCCCTTCTTGAGGCGACGAAGCGAGATCGCGTCGTCGTAGTCCCTCGCGTCGTCGGGATCGATGGTGATCACTTCCCGGTCGAACAACGTTTCGCGTTCCGCCGATGCGGCATCGGGATCGAACCGTTTGACGAGGTCACGGGCCTCCCGGGTGACCTCCTTCGGAAACTTGTCGGGCAAATGAAACTGGTGAATGACCGTCTGCAGGTCCACGCCCTTGCGCCCGCGTTTCCCCAGGCGCTCGGCCACCACGCCGCGCGCGGGACGCCCATTGCCGGGATACTGGGTGATTTCCACCACCACGAGATCTCCCGCCCGGGCGGATTTCGCTCCCGGGTCGCCAATGAAAATCGGCGCATGTAACGCGTTCCCATCCGCGCGGACATACCATTTGGAGTCATCCCTCATTAATTCGCCCACGAACCGGCTGTCCCCGCGCTCCACGACACTCACGACCTTCCCGCCGAAGAGCGTCTTGCCGCCACGTTTTCCCCGCTTAATCACCGAGCACGTCACCCGGTCTCCAGTCACCGCATCCCCCTGGTTTCCGGCGGCGATATACAGGTCTCCGTGGGAAGATGGCTCGTCGGGCACCACGAACCCGAACCCGGCCGGGTTGCCGCGGTAGATTCCGGTCACCCGCCCAGCGGCATGCGGAAGCATTAGTGCGTTCCTGGTTCCAAGCACCACACGACCCATCCTGCGCAGCGCGTGCACCGCATCATGGAAGTCGCCAAGTTCGGCTTCGCCGATACTCATTACCCGGGCCAGTTTCCGGGCTTTCATGGGTTTGTAGTCGGGCCGCTGCAGGGCCTCGATAATTTGATCGGAAAAACGTTGAGACATAGGGTAAATGTCCGGGTCAGGGGTTATGACAATGCAATTGCAAATCCCATCCCTTCAGGTAGCATTAGCAGGTTATGCCAAGCATTGCCACAGCAAAGAGATATCACATCTGGACGATCGGGTGCCAGATGAACGAGGCCGACTCCAGGCACTTGGGATCCCAGCTCGAGGCGCTCGGGTACCGCGAAACGAATACTGTCGATAACGCGGATGTGGTCGTGCTTAACACATGTGTGGTCCGGCAACAAGCCGAAGATAAGGCCATCGGCCGGCTCAGCTCACTGAGATCCGCCAAGGCCGCGCGCCCGGACATGACCATCGGGCTCATGGGTTGCATGGTCGGCATGCGGGAAGCGCCCCGCCTCCGCAAACAATATCCCTATGTAGATGTCTTCATGCCTCCCTCAGATACGGAACCGCTCCTCGACTACTTCGCGGAGAAGGGCGCCTACGACGCGTCCGCAATGCTGGAGACGCGGGAAAAGGCGATTCGAGACGCTGTCCAGGACGAGGAACATATCCTGCCCGCGTTGCGCCGGGGCAAAGCCGTCACCGCCAATGTCCCCATCGTGCTGGGCTGTTCGCACGCCTGCACATTTTGCGTGATCCCCTACCGACGCGGCGCGGAACGAAGCCTGCGGCCGGAGGACGTTTTGCGGGAAGTGCGTTCCCTGGTTGACCAGGGAGTGCGTGAGGTCATGCTGCTCGGCCAGATCGTGGACCGGTACGGAACGGACCTGGATGGGGAGACAGACCTCGCTGACCTGTTGCGCAAAGTTTCCGCGGTGGAGGGCCTGGCCAGAATCCGGTTTCTCACCAGCCACCCGAACTGGATGAACGACAAACTCCTCGATACAGTCGCCGAGTTGGACAAGGTGTGCCCCCATATCGAGGTCCCCGTGCAAGCGGGCAATGACGAAGTGCTCAAGAACATGCGCCGCGGCTATACGAATCAACAGTACCGCGACCTCGTCGGCCGGATCCGCGATCGGATCCCCGGGGTCGCCGTCAACACCGACATTATCGTCGGGTTTCCAGGCGAAACGCGCGCCCAGTTCCAGGACACCGTAGAACTGGTGAAGGACCTGCGCCTGGACAAGCACCACATCGCAAAATATTCTGAACGTCCGAAAACAATCGCCGCTCGCCAGTTTCCGGACGATGTTGCAGGGGACGAGAAGGAGCGCCGCCGCAAGATCCTCGACGACCTGCAGACCGAAATCCTGACCAAAACCAATACGCGATACCTGGGAGAAACGGTCGAGATCCTGGTCGAGGACCAGCAGCGCGGACGATGGCGCGGACGTACGCCCGACAACCGGCTGGTCTTTTTTGAATCGGATGACAATCACTGCGGCTCCCTGGTCGACGTGCGGATCACCCGGACGGGGCCCTATTCTCTTATCGGGGAGTTTGCTGGTCTTGTCGCCTGACAAAGTCTTCGGCGCAGCCTTTCATCGAATTCAGGCTGAGCCAAGAGACTTCGCGTGTGAGTTGATTTTGACCACCCCCTGCGCTGAATGATTGAGAACCAGAAGAGAACAGACCGCGATCGAGAATCCAGCATTGAAAATGCCGCGTGACCCCGCCACTCCTCCACCCCTTCCCTCGGAACGAAACACGGAGCCCAGCAAACTGGAAGTCGCGGCCAGCGTCGTGGTTCCCGGCATGGGGCAAATCATTCAAAAACGATGGGCGCCTGCGATTGCGCAACTCCTCTGCACCGCGATCCTGGCCGTCGTGATCCTTCTTGAAAGCCTGATGCCTCTATACAAGCTGATCAACGCGCTGGCGTCCCCGGAGATCGAACAATTTTCCGAGACGCAGTTCGTGCCAAGAATCAAAGTCATAGCCATTGCCGGCGGCGCATTCATCCTTCTCCAGGCAATCAGCATCGTGGACGCCTCGCGGGCCCTTCGCCGGCGGGAACGCATGTACGGTCAGGGGCGGTGCCCCCCCCTGGTTCCATCGACATGATGCGCTGCACCAGATTCGGACTCGCCATGGCGGCGGTCTGGCTTCCGATGGCCCCGGGTACGGCGGCCGAAACCTCCCTCGTTATGCTCGACGGGTCGGAAACTTCGGCCCAAGCCTGGAAGGCGGGACCCAAGGCGCGGCGGCCGGAACAAATGGTGAATGGGCTCCGGTTCCCCTGCCCGTTCAACGCCGGAATCGACCGCTTCTACTGGGACGCGCCGGTCCCGCGGGACTTGAGCTCGGTTTCGAGCTTCGAACTCGAGATGCAGATTCCCTCACCGGAGGCATGCAGGACACTCAGCATCTATTTCAAGAGCGGTAACGGATGGTACCACTGGAGCAACCCCATCCGAGGCACCGGCCGACAGACTGTCGTGCTTCCAAAAAACGGTTTCTCCTCCGAGGGAAACCCAGCGGGCTGGGAACGCGTCGAGGCCGTTCGTCTCGCGCCCTGGAAGGCAATGAACCGGCCGACGTCCATCGACCTCTTTGAATTCAAGTCGAGAATCGACGAGATCCTGATTGTAACGGCCACCTCCTCCGCCGCTGACGCAGGCGACCGGGCGGTCGCGGCAACCGCCGCGCGTCGCATGGGCACCTTTCTCGACGATCACAACATTCCATACGGCGCCGTGGATGATGACGCTGTGGCTCGCGGGGCCCTGGGCCAGGCAAAGGTGGCGATCCTTCCCTACAATCCGAACCCACCGGTGGCGGAGATCAGGGCCCTGAAGTCATTCGTGGATCGGGGCGGGAAACTCATCGTGTGCCGATCCGTAAGCGACCCACTCGCTGCCCTGATGGACCTGCGCCTTGCGGCGGTCAAGACGGCGGACCGGACCGGTGCCTGGAGCAGCATCCGGTTCTCCAAACCCGACCGCCGGCATCTCCCGGGAAAGGTGCATGACATGGCATGGTCGCTGGTTCCCGCCTACCCGCGCTCGGTTCACTCCCAGATCATTGCGCACTGGGCAAACGCGGCCGGGAAGTGGTCAGACGAACCGGCCGTCCTCATGTCCCCCGCCGGGTATTGGATCTGCCACGTGGTGCGCGGCGAGGACCCGGAGGGCAAGGCGGACATGATGCTCGGACTCCTCGGCGCGCTTCGTCCCGCCACGTGGGCTGAATCCGCCAGGCATTCGCTCCGCACCTCCGGCTCGATCGTCCCGCACGGTTCGCTCTCGGGTTCGCTTCGATTCATCGAAAAAAACCTCAGCCGGGATAACCGGGCGCTGGTGGAGCCCATTCTCCACGATGTGCGGCGCCTGCATCGGTCCCAGGCTGCGGCTCTCGCGGAACAGCGGTACCCCGAGTCCATCCAACTGGGGCGGGAGTTAGCCCGACGCATGCAGAAGGCCTGCGGATTGATCCAGATGCCTCGGCAGGGCGAATTCCGCGGGGCCTGTGACCTCGACGGAATGGGCCGGTACCCGGGAACACGCCAATGCTGGGTCAGGACGTGCCTCGAACTCTCGACTATGGG
>CAZTAB010000393.1:0-5649 GCA_964611475.1 uncultured Verrucomicrobiota bacterium
CTCTTTGCTCTCAACCCTCCTCGATTCCGGGACGAAATTTCATACTCAAGATATAGTATCTAATTTGTATGCTGCATGACTTATATCGGCATATGTAGTAGTGCACAAGTAAAAAGTTGAAAAAAATAAGGGCCTGATTCCTGGTCTGGTGGGCGATGCGTAGAGCGACTCTATATGTAGTGCTGTTGTGTCGTGGAAGTGTGAAAAACATACAGTGTTTCCCGGTGTTTCATTGTTTTCCACAGGTCTTGAGAAAGCGGGGGCCGTCTGTTGGAACAGTGTCGACGGATGCTACGGGAAGGGAAAAAATGATGGTTCCGCCCCTTCCTAGGGCGTTTTGCGCTCATGACTGGAGCGGAACCGAAGCTGCACTGGAGCCCCTTCCAATCCAAAGGCGTTGCGCAGGGATTTGGTCAGGTACTGCTGGTATTGGGGCGACACGTATTTCCGGTGGTTCACATACAGGTTGATACGAATCGGTTTCACGCCAATCTGTGTTGCGTAGTAGAGCTTGAGCCGCCGGTTTCCCACCAGGGGCGGCTGAACCTTGCCGAATGCATCGTGCAGGAACCGGTTGAGAATTCCCGTGGACAGCCGCGTTTGCACCTGCCCTGCGACGTAGTCCATGGCGTCGATGCAGCGGCGAACGTTGTACCCCGTAGTGGCGGATGCAAACACGATCGGCACGAAACCGAGGAAGGGAAGTTGCTTGCGGAGGGCCTCCCCGTACTTGCGCTGCGTCACTTTTTCTTCCATGGCCAGGTCCCACTTGTTGACGAGCAGGAGGCATCCGCGCAAGCGGTCGAGCACCTTGCGGGCGATTTTTTTGTCTTGTGCGGTTGGACCGTCGGCCGCATCCAGCATTAGCACCACCACGTCGGCGCGTTCAATGCTTTCGTCGGTTCGAAAGAGACTAAAGCGCTCTACCACCGAGTCAACTTTTCCGAGCCGCCGGATGCCGGCCGTATCGATAAGGCGATAGTGCCGGGCGTTCGTTCCGCTGCCTATGACAAACGGGACCTCGACGCTGTCTCGCGTGGTTCCCGGCACATCCGATACGATTACGCGGTCGTCGTGCAGCAGCCGGTTGATGTAGGAAGACTTTCCAACGTTCGGTCGACCGACCACGGCGATGCGAAGCGGGTCCGTTTCCGGCCGGTCGCCGGTGTCCGGCAAGTGGCCCGTGACGGTGCTGACGAGCTCATTGAGCCCGCGCCCATGCAGGGCGGAGACGGGGACCACGGGAAAGCCAAGCTGGGCAAACTCCGACGCTAGCGCATCATGATGATCATCGTCTGCCTTGTTGGCGGCGATCACCACGGCCCGGTTGCTTTGGTGGAGAATCCTCGCCACCTCCTCGTCCATTGGCAGGCAACCCTCCCGGAGGTCAACCACGAGCACGACCACCGTTGCGTCCTGGATCGCGACTTCCACCTGGCGACGAATGCCTTCCTCAATCTCATCGTCGGCCACCGCCCGGTCCATCAACGCGAGTCCACCGGTATCGATCAGCTCGAAGCGCTCGTTGTTCCAGGTGACATCCATGGAAAGCCGGTCCCTGGTGACGCCACTTTGCTCGTGGACAATCGCCACGCGTCGACGAACCATCCGATTGAAGAGGGCCGATTTCCCGACGTTGGGCCGCCCCACGATGGCCACGATGCGCCCGGCCGGAGCATCTCCATCGCCGGTTTCCGGAAGACCGGCTTCAGCTTTAGGATTTTCCATAGGTTTCAATCGCTCGGTCCAGTCTCTGGAGGACACGCTCGCGGCCCAGCAAGGCGAGCATTTCAAATAGCCCCGGACCTCCGGCCAGGCCGGAAACCGCCACGCGAGCCGGGTGCACGAAGGAGGCCGGGTTCGCATCGTTTTCTTCCGCCAGCTTCCGCAGGGCGTCCTCGGCGGTTTCCTCGGTAAAGGTGTCCAGCGCCTCGTATCGATCGCGAAGCTTCGAAAGCCCCTCGATCGCCGCCGGCTTGTCCAGGCGCTTGCGCACCGCCTTCTCGTCGAATTTGTATTCATCGGCAAAGAAATACAGGGCCCCGTCGAGGAATTCGCTTAGGCGCTTCAACCGGGGCCGCATGAGTGCGAGTACTTTCCGGAAGTAGGCATCATCAAGGTCGTCGCCTTCCAGCCCGTATTCGGTCATCTGATCGCGGCACGCGCGGTAAAATGTTTCCTCCGGCAATATTCGAATGTATTCCCCGTTCATCCACTCCAGCTTCTTGAGGTCCATCTGCGCGGGGGAGGACTTGACGCGGTCGAGGGAAAACAGCTTGATCATTTCCTCCCGGGAAAGCACTTCGCTGTCATCCCCGGGCGACCAGCCCAGGAGAACCAGGTAGTTGAACAACGCGTCCGGGAGGATGCCGCGGTCTCTGAAATCACCGACGAAAGCGTCCCCGTCCCGCTTCGCGTATGGCTTTCCCTGGTGATTTATAATCATTGGAAGGTGAGCAAACTTCGGAACGTCCGCCCCCAGGGCGCGGTATAGGGCGACATGGCGGTAGGTGTTCTCAATATGGTCATCGCCCCGGATGACATGGGTCACTCCCATATCGATGTCGTCATGGACATTCGCCAGGTGAAACACGGGCGTTCCGTTCGATCGAACGATCACCAGGTCCTTCATGTCCTCCGCGGACTTTGTCAGTTCGCCCTTGATCTCATCGTGAAAAGAGATCGCTTCCTTTGGCATCCTGAATACGATGGCTTCCCCCCGCCCCTCGCTGCCCTTGTCTGACGTATAGGCGAGTCCGCGATCCACCAGGCTTTTTGCCGCCGCGAGCTGCGCGTCCTGCCGGGCGGATTGATACACTGGTTCCTCGTCTGACTCCATTCCCAGCCATGACATGGCATCGAAGACGGTCCGAATCGCCTCGGGGGTGGACCGTTCCCGGTCGGTGTCCTCGACGCGGACCAGGAACGCCCCCCCTTGATTCCGGGCAAAGAGCCAATTATAGATGGCGGCTCGCATGTTCCCGATGTGAACACGGCCGGTCGGGCTGGGCGCGAATCTGGTTCGAACCGTCATCAGGGGTGCTCGAAAAGGTCGCTGATGCTTTCGCGGTTGTGGATTCGGCGGATTGCCTCTCCGAACAGCGGGGCAACCGATACGACGTCGACTTTCTCGCAGAGGTCAACCTGCTGTTTCTCCACCGAGTTGGTCATGATCAGGCTGCTAATCTGGCTCCGACTGATCCGTTCCATCGATCCCTCGGAAAACACGCCATGTGTCACCGCGACATGCACGGACCGGGCCCCGCGGGACATCAGTTCTTCCGCGACTTCGCACAGCGTGCCCCCGGAAATGGTGAAATCATCCACTACCAGCGCGGTTTTCCCCTCCACGTCCCCGATGATCGCAACGACTTCCGCGTTTTCGTCGTGGCCAGACCGCTCCTTGTCCGCGATGGCCAGCGAACAATTCAGGGCGGTGGCGAACATCCGGGCTTTCCGGGCAAATCCGGCATCGGGCGACACCACGACGGGATCGGGCAGATTCTTCTTCCGAATCGCGTCGCACAGCACCGGTAGCGCGTACAGGTCATCGACCGGAACCCGGAAAAACCCCTGGATCTGGGGTGCGTGAAGGTCGAGCGTGACCACCCGGTCGGCTCCCGCCGCCTCAATAGCATCTGCGCAGACCCGGGCCCGAATGGAGACCCGCGGTTCGTCCTTCTTGTCGCCCTTTGCGTAGCTGAAGTAGGGCACGACGGCAGTGACCTTCTCTGCGCTGGCCCGCTTGAATGCGTCCAGCCAGAACAGCAGTTCCATGAAATTGTCATTCGCCGGATGCGAAGTGGACTGGACGATATAGACCCGGCGGCCCCGCACATTCTCATTGATCCGGACGAACAGGTTGCCCTCTGAAAATCGGATGACTTCGCCGCTCCGCTTCGGCACGCGAAGATACCGGCAGATGTTGTCGGCAAGACCGACACTGCCGCTGCCGCCGAAAATCATCATGTCATTCGAGTCCATGGCCCGATACTATGCTGCCGGGGCGGTGGGAGGCAAGGGTGGGCATTTCACTGCGTTGTCCCGGCATCACACCTTCCTGCGGACCGATTCGAAACCGCAGGAGACACCCGCCCGGTTCGTCATCACGACGAAACACGAAATTCCCGGGACGGTCGGAACCCCAACTTGTTCCCTTGGCGGCGAATGGTGCCCATCTACAGCAGCTTGCCCGGGATCCCCTGATGAAATCCCGCCCGGAACAAAATGGATGGTGAATCCCAACGTGCGCGCGGCTCCCGGGCCATAGCTCTACACAGGCGTTACTCGATCACGATTCCCGCAGGATCGAAGTCGGGCTTGGGGATCTGAAGGTCCATGGACTCGAGGGTGTCGGCAAGAATCTCTGAAACAGCCAGATTGCGGTGCCATTTTCGGTCGGACGGGATGACGAACCAGGGAGCCCATCTCGTGCTGCATTTTTCAAGAACGGCCTCGTATGCCTCGATATAGTCATCCCACTTCTTGCGTTCCTTGATGTCGGCCGGGTTGAATTTCCAGGTTTTTCCCGGATCCTCGAGTCGTGCCTGCAGCCGTTTCTTCTGCTCATCCCTGCTGATGTGGATGAAAAACTTGAGGATGGTCGTGCCGTTTTCCACAAGATTTTGCTCGAATCGATTGATCTGCCCGTAGCGCGCGGACCAGATGCTTTCCGGGACCAGGTCGTGCACCCGAACAATGAGCACGTCTTCGTAGTGGGACCGATTGAACAGCCCGATCATGCCCCGCGAGGGCACGGCCTTGTGAATCCGCCACAGAAAATCGTGATTCAGTTCCTCCGCCGCTGGCGACTTGAATGATTGCACACGACAGCCCTGGGGATTAACGCCGGTCATTACGCGCCGGATCGTTCCATCCTTTCCTGCCGTGTCCATGCCTTGCAGCACGACCAGCAGCGACCGCTTGTGCTCGGCGTACAACCTGGCCTGCAAGTCGTTCAAGCGCCCGATGTTCTCCCGCAGCCGGCGCCGGCCCTCCTCCTTGTCGTCGACATCGCCGGTATCCCTGGTGTCGAAGGACGCAAGGTCGACCTTGTGCCCTTCCTTGACCCTGTAACGCTTTGCCAGATTCATTCTATTCTCCCGTATCGGGAACCCGGAACCCAAGACCGGAAAGTTTTGCTTGCTGCTCCTCGCTCCGGTGCGCCAGCGCAACTTCGTATGCGGGAAATTCCCTGCGGACGCCGTAATTGCGCCGCAAGCCCGAAAAGTATGCGGCCCGCGCGAGGCCGTCGGACACGGCGCCCTCACGCAGCTGCCGGTCGTCTTCTCGAATGTCGTAGGCGCACTGGACGGCGTTCCACAACACGTCCTGATCGAGGCAGCCGCGGGCATCGAGGTGAATGCGGGGTGATTCGAGCTCGGGGAAATGATGCGCCGGGTCGAACGCGTCTTCAACCTCGAAGAACCGGCACGCGTCTTCATACAGCATCAGGGTTCCGTTCAGCTTGCCCTCGTGGGAATACCCGGCGATGTGGGGCGTTCCGAGATCCACCCGCTCCAGCACGTCGAGTCGTATCTCAGGCTCATGTTCCCACACATCCAGTACCCCGGCCTGAACCGTTCCGTTGTCGAACGCGGCCAGCAGGGCATCCGAATCAACAACCTCCCCCCGGCTTGCATTTACAAA
>CAZTAB010000394.1:0-9283 GCA_964611475.1 uncultured Verrucomicrobiota bacterium
ACCAGGCCGGTTCCGATCACCAGTCCGTTGGCCATGTGAAAAAGAAAATACTCCCATCGGCTCACGGTTCATCCACCCCATGGAGGACACTGTGAACGGCAAGGATTCGCCGCACCGCATCGGATGTCGCCCGGGCGGTCAGGGTCGCACCCACAACCCCGTCAATCCCCCGGTGTAAATGCAAGTCCCGATCCAGTTTCCTGCCCACGAACTGCCCGTACCAGCGCTCGCGCGGAATATATTCCACCGGTTCCATAAACGTGAGCAACTCAATATCGGCGACCCGGTGCTCGGGATCCACAACCACCATAAGCGTTTCCTTCAGCGTGCGAACCCGGTGAACATCGAAATAGGCAGTGCCCACGAGTGCCCCATTCCTCCACGCCTTGTAGAGCCGAATGATTCTCAGCTCAATCCGGTGGCCGGCCAGGTCTGACGCCCGAGAGATCTGCTGCGGAGAAAGCACAACTGATTCCCGTACGACCTCAGCCTGTTGGAACTGAACAGAAAGAGCCCCAGACAGGGTCTGGAGCACTTCACTGCGTAAATCCCGGGCAATCATCGCGAGAAAGAGAAGAAGGAAAATCCCCGCGATGACTCCCCGGCCTCGCCTTGGTTCAAAATGCATAGCCCATGGCGAGGTTGACGCGGTCTTCGCTGCCGCCAACCGCATCATCGAAAGTCTGGTAGTCAAACTTGAAGACGATCTCATCGCGTGGCTTATAGTTCAGGCCAACGGTAAGAATATCCAGATCGTTTTTGCCGGACTCAAGAAATCCTGCCGGGACATCCGATTGCGTGTCCACCTGGGAAAAACGGAAATAGGGTGAAAGCTGGTGCTGTCCAGTATCCCTCTGATTCAAGACATCGTAGGACGCCTCGACATACCAGCCCGTCTGCTTCTCGCCGATGGAATCGATCTGGCCGTCCGGGGTATCCGGGTTCGTAATCCGGTTCAGTTCGGCCACGTCATCCAGATCGGCAACGGCCCCGAGGGCACGCAGCCTCAGTCCGCGCCAAGCCCAGTCGGCATGAATTTCGTAAAGAAGGGTAAAGACGCCAACATCCAGGTCCTGTCCCGAATTTCCGGCGTACACGGACCCCCCGAGCAGGAGGCCGTCCTTCGGCTCGAAGTCCGCGCGAATCACGCCCGCCAAGTCGTCCGCCAGCACCTTTGAGCCCTTCTGTCGTCCGCCCCGCAAACCCTTCGCCGCGAACTTCTCCCCGCGCAGGCCGTTCACTACGTATGCACGATAGGACGCACTTCCATACTCACCGTGGATTCCCACTCCGTTTTCACGCCAGGTTGTCGGGATAATGCGGTTCTCCACGACCGGCCGGAGCGCGCTGGGAAACAGGATTGGCTCGTGCAGTTCATTCACCAGGCCTACAGGAACCAGCAAAAGCCCCATCCGAAGATTTAGTCCCGGATCGTGCAGATAGTCCAAGTAGGCAAACTCTACAGATGCCGAACCTTTCTTGCTGGTGGATGCATGCTCGAATTCGAACTCGGTGTTCAACACCCACTTGCTGTCGTATTTGTAGCCAAAATAAAGAACAGCCCGAAGGAAATCGGCAATATCGCTATCGTCTCCATCGAGTATTGAATAGAAGCCTTCTCCATAACCGCCGATGGACAGCCCCTGTTCCTTGAAATAGACCTTCGACGCCGCAGGACCCAACGCGTAGGCCGACTCGGAGACAGGAACGAACGCATCACGAAACCGTAGACGCTCCACCTCCTCGTCAAATGCGGCAAGTTTTCTTTCCAGCGCAGCAATCCTTTCCTGATCGCTGTGTTCATCGGCATCTGCCGTGACGCCACACGCAGTAATCATTGAAGCCAGAACGAACGCCTTCGTCACTCCCCAGCAAAGGTTGTTATTTCTCTTGTTTCTCTTCATCCCGATGTTCTCTCCTTTCATCCCGATGTTCTCTCTATAATATCCATACAAAACCAACACCCGGAATGCATATGTATCTCAACGATTGGCATATCTATCTTCAGAACCAACAAGCGTCAACGGAAATGTATAACTTTTTTTGAAGCCCGAGCAGATCCTTTGATTTGCAAGCAATTCTCCTGGCAGAATCGTTTTTCGCAAAGAATTCACCCCAATTTCACAGGATCGGTGATCGGTGGAATCGAAGCGATCGGGACAAGCCAAGTCATCCCGGGTGTTCGGGCTGCCCGGCTTGTATCGACAAAGTGGCCTTACTCCTCTAAATTCCCGCCTCCCCATGCTTGCTGCGCAGTACATTGAGCCGCATCTCGTGAAGGCGATGCACGCCGACCCGCCTACGCCGGGTCCGGGCCAAGCACTGGTCCGGGTTTCGATGTGCGGCATATGCGGTACGGACCTCGCGATAGAAGCCGGCAGGCATCCGCGGGCGAAGCCCGGATTGATGCTTGGCCACGAGTTCTGTGGTGAAATCACTGAATTGAATGCAGAAGACTCCGGATTTCAGGTCGGCGACAGGGTAACGGTCTACCCTCTCATCACCTGCGGGTCCTGCCTGGTGTGCCGCACGGGAAACGCGCACGTCTGCCGCGATCTCCGACTGTACGGGATCGACGAGCCCGGCGGAATGGCCGCCTATGTGGCCCTGCCGGTGGAGGTCCTGCTCAAGCTGCCCACATCCATGACAGCCCAGGCCGGGGCATTGCTGGAGCCGTACGCGGTCGGGATTCACGCGGTTCGGCGTTCGCCAGTCCAGCCTGACGACACTGTCGTGGTGATCGGGGCCGGTCCTATCGGCCTGCTCAACGGGCTGGCCCTGAAAGTCATGGGCGTCAGCAGGGTATACGTGTCAGACATCAACGATTTCCGACTCAACCTCGTCGAGCAATGCGGCCTTCTTCCATTGGATGCGGCCACCGATGACCCGGTGGAAAGAATTCTCGAAGTGACGGATGGTGAGGGTGCCGACGTGGTCTTTGAGGCGGCGGGCACCCCGTCCGCCGCCGCACAGATGACGGAGTTGGTTCGATGCCGCGGTTCGGTCGTTAATGTGAGCGTGTTCAAGTCCCCGCCGGAGGTGGACATGCGCTCCGTGAACTTCAAGGAACTAACCGTGATCGGAACACGTGTCTACACGCTGGAGGACTTCCACACGGCCATCAATACAGTCGCACAACTTCCCGTGGATGCCTTGGTGACGCACCAGCTTCCTCTCGCGGATGTCAGAAAAGCCTTCGAGGTGTTTAAAGCCGGCGAAAATGTCTGCAAGGTGCTCGTGGATATGGAGGAATAGGATGAACAGGAATCCCTTCTCTCTGAATGGAAAACGCGCGCTGGTTACCGGCGCCAGCAAGGGAATCGGTCTCGGCATTGCGGAGGGACTGGCCAATGCGGGGGCAAACCTGATCCTGGTGGCGCGCAATGAGTCCGAACTGGAAAAGGCGAGAGAGGATCTTCCCGATTCCTCGAGCGTCGCGATCTCCTCGTTCGATCTTCAGAAAACCGATGAGATTGCAGGATGGTTCGCGGGACTGGTCATGGACATCGGCCCGGTCGACATTCTCATCAACAACGCGGGAATGAACATTCGCGGACCGACCGAAGAATATAAGCTGGAGGACTGGAACACCGTGCTGAACCTGAACCTCAATTCCGTCTTCGCCCTGAGCCAGGCATTCGCGAAGGATCGCCTACAACGAAAGGAGGGCGGAAGAATCATCAATATCGCATCGGTCATGACCTTTGGCGCACGCCCCACCGTTGCCGCCTACGTCGCATCCAAGGGCGCGATCGGGCAGTTGACGAAGGCCCTTGCGGTGGAGTGGGCGGACCGGGACATCCTCGTGAACGCGATTGGGCCGGGATTCATCAATACACCGCTCAATCAGCCCCTGGTCAACAGTCCGGAGTTTGACGCATGGGTCAAGAAACGAACGCCACTGGGCCGCTGGGGTTTGCCCGAGGACCTGGGGCCCCTCGCCGTCTTTCTCTCGTCCGAGGCATCAAGGTACGTAACCGGCCAGGTCATTTATGCCGACGGAGGATGGACGTCGGGATTTTAACCACTCGATCTATATCCCGATCGTTGCGCGCCGAACAATGACTTCAAATCTACAGCCTTCGTCCCGATCCGGTTCAATGGACAAACATTCAAACCCATGATCAGATAGGCTGAAGATTTAAAAAATGGACCACTTGCTCCAGCCTGCCCTTGATCTCGCAAGGCACCACACCGGTGTCGTCCTCCCCGTCTACCTGCCGAACAACGAGGAATTTGAGGCGTCGGGAAAGTTGCTTCACGATACGGTCTGCTCCCTGACAAACTCCATTGCGGAGCCGACATGGATATGCCTCGCGGTGGACGGCGTGGAAAACGGTGCGGATACTGCGCGGGAACTAGGCGCTGAACTTGGCATCTCGGTTGCCATCGAAGAGGAAAATCGGGGGAAATTGCAAGGCATGCTCAGCGGCGCAAGGGTCCTGCTCGAGCACAGCGACATTCGTTATCTGGCCGTCATGGACCAGGATGGCGACCACTTCGCGAACGAACTCCCGAATTTTGTCCGGGCCGCGGAGCACATGTGTTCCTATCCGGATGTCGATGGCGTGCTGGTCAACGGGAGCAGATCGTCAAGGCACCGGCCGATGGGGTTTCTTCGGGGCGAGCTGGAGGAGCTGGCCGACCGCATTCTTCTGGACATGCTCCAGTTCCGGGCCGCCGCCAGAAAAACCCCGATGGACCTTCGGTTCGCCGGTGTCACCGAGGCGTTTCCTGACTTTCACTCAGGCTACAAGCTGTACAGCCGCAACACCGCAGAGCAGGTTTTTGGCGGGGAACCGGACTGTTGCAAAGGTGACGCGGACGCTTGCTACCGGCACGGATGCGAGGCCTTCTGCGTTGTGGAGGCCCTGGAATCGGGAGCAACATTCGGGCAGATCGACCGCAGTACATTCAACAAACAACCGGTCTCCACGTTTGGGAGCCTCGACGTCGTTCACCTCGTCGCCGACAAGATCCTCTGGCCTGCACAACGGCTTGAAATCCCCGCTGTGTTCGTGCGCCAATGGATGTTGAACGCCATGCCGCACCTGCGACTCCAGACGCTGGCTCCCGAAGGCGCGGATATTCTCGGCAAGATCTTTCAGCGGGTCATGACGTCCCTCGATCCACATGGCGATCACCAACTTCCGGGTGACACACTCCCGCTGTTCGTCTGATCCCCCGGGAATCCGAAGCGGGAACCTGACCGGGATCACGGGCCCAACGGCTCCCAATTCAGACCCCCCCGGTTTTGCTTCCTGGAAATACGGGGACAGATCGATCGAGGATCCATTGCCATCGTGCCCGGAAAACTATGTCCTGCCCCCCTCTCCAGGAGCGCGATATCTACCGGAACAGCCGAACAAGGACATTCACCACAAGAGTGAGAGCAACACTGGCAATCAGACAGGTGACAATCGGGAAATGGAAGGAACGGCCCCTGCCCTGAATATGAATGTCGCCGGGAAGGTTGCCCAGCCACGGAACCCGGGGCACCAGAAACAGGACAAGCCCGATCACGGCGAGCAGGCAGCCGACAGCCAGCAAGAGCATGCCTGCACCTTTCATGGACTTGGGAAACTCATCGGCCGTCGATCACGAGGCGCGTCCAAGCAGCTCTTCAATCCGTTTCATCTGGTCCGCCGCCAACGGGCCGAAGCCGCAGGCACCAACGTTCTCCTCAACCTGGGTGGTCGTCTTGAATCCAGGGATGGGGATGGTCTGGGGACTGCGGGCCCAGAGCCAGCCAAGAGCTCCCTGCGTGAGCGATCTTCCGTCTGCCGTCAAAACATCCCGAATTTTCCCCAACGTATCGATCTGATCCGCAATCGGCCCTTCCGAGAAATTCCAGGTCTTCCGTATCTCGTCTTTTGGCGGCGAGGAGTCGCGGGAAAATTTCCCGGTAAGAACACCCTTTGCCAACGGTCCACGGATGACGCTGGCAAGGTTTTCTCGTTCGCAGAGCGCCAGGGTGTCGGAGTTCCCTCCAAATATGTTGAACCCCTGCTGCACCGCGACACAATGTTCACTTTCCGAAAAAAACTTCGCGCGCTCAGGATCGTCGGTGCTCCATCCATAGTAACGAACCTTGCCTGCCGCCACCAGTTCATCGAAGACGGCCCGGGTTTCACCGGCCTTTTCCAGTTCGTAATTCCCGACATGAAACTGGTAAAGGTCGATCCGATCGGTATTCAACCGCCGGAGGCTTTCATCGCAGGCATGCCGCACATGATCCGGGTCCCCGGTCCGGCTCGTGAACTCCTTCGTTTCCTCGAGGAATACATTCCCCACCTTCGTGGCAAGGACGATCTCGTCCCGCACGTCGCCAAGGGCCTGCGCAATGAGTTCCTCGCTGTGGCCGCAGCCGTAGGCATCCGCCGTATCGAAAAACGTGACGCCCAGATCGTAAGCCCGGCGCAGGGCACGGACCGATTCCGCGTCGTCCACCGTTCCCCACCCTGACCACTTGCCTTCCACCTTGTATGGGCCGCCGATCGCCCAGCAACCCATTCCAATCATGCTGATGTCGATCCCGCTGCGGCCAAGAGGGCGTGATCCTATTTTGCCCATGACAAAAGTCTCCGTCCTTTCCCATGCCCCCGTCCCGGGAGATCCAGGGTCAAGAGTAGAGGGAAAAATCGGCATTCGACAAGTCCAGTGCACAGCTTCCTCCCGGGATGCGCCATTCGGCCATTGCCGACCCTCGATATCTGGCCATGCATCCCGGCGCTAACAAAAGAAAACCCAGGCGAAAGACCCTCCGTATTTCAGCCCGGGCCAGGGGGCCAACGGCTTACAACAATTCCATCAGTTCTTTCACTGCACCGAGGTAGGACCTAGCATCGACCGCAAGCAGATTGTTGTGATTGGCGCCCTCGATCCGCAACAGCCTCTTCCTTTCGGACCCGGAGGCTTTGAGTAGATCCGTGGCATCGGAAAACGGAATGATATGATCCTCCGACGCATGAATCACCAGCGTCGGGCCTCCGTACGCGGATATTTTCCGGGTCTGGGCAAGCGCATTCGCGTCGAATCCCAGGGCATCGACGTCCACGCCCAGGAGCTGAAGCAGCGGACGGGTGTGCGCGAAACCGCTTTCAACAATCAGGCCGGCAACGCGATCCGGATGCGAAGAGGCCAACTCCATTGCCGACGCGCTGCCCAGGGAGCGCCCCATGACGACCAGCGGACTGGAATACCCCTTGCTCTCCATTCTTCTCCGCACGTAATCGAAGATGGCGTGAGCATCGCTCATCATGCCGACGACGGTAGGTGAGCCGGTGGACCGGCCGTATCCTCGGTAGTCAACCGGAACAAAATTGATCCCCATCCCGGCGTACACGGGTGCGAGATCGTGGTAATCGGCAACGATCTCCCCATTTCCATGGAAAAACAGAAGCACGGGACTGGCCGTCCCCGCATCGTACCAACGCCCCCCGAGCTTGATCTCATCGTTTACCGGCACCAGAAATTCCTCATACCCCTCCTGCCCCCCCGACTCCGACTCCGAGCGCGGATGAAAGAGAAAGGACAGGATCTCCGGACGATCCAGTGGGGCAAGGTCAGATGCTGAAGATTCGGGCATGATGTTGATTCCTTCCTGGCAGCCGACAAAAATAACGAGGGAGACGACTGGAATCAAACACGGCTTCATTCACGAATCAAGCAATGGGCTCCGGACCTCACGCCGCAGTTCCTTCCACGAGCAAACAAAATCCCATTGCGGATCGATTGAGCCGGGCAGGAAGGCACGCCGGGAGCCAGGGCGCATGCTGACATAAAACGCCTGTATGGGATGGTCTGCCCATCCCCGCCGCGGCTTCACCCTCTCCGGGAACGAAAGATTAACCCATCAGCCCCGCTCCAGCAGCACCACCGCACCGGCAGCGGCCTGCAGACCGCCGATCAAGAGATCGCCCCCCGACACCGTCGCAGTGACCTCGCCTTCCTTCAGGCTGCCGGCGCTGCGCCATGCGCCCCGGGGAAGCGGACACCGTATATCCTTCACTTCGTCCTCGAACCGGTGCACAACGACCAAGGTTTTTTCCTCGGTGGTCCCTTCCCTCACCACGGCCTGCCACCCCTTTGGATACCGGTAGCTCAGGACGGTCGGGCCGTATCGCCGGGACAGCCCGTACTTGATCGTTTCCGCGCAGGCCGCGTACAGATCCTGGGCCCGGCGGCTCCACTCCATCTGCTCATCGGTCAGTTCCCAGATTTCGCCACTGATGCACATGCGCCCTAAAAAGGTGGAGGTCAATGTGTATACCGTTCTCCGCACGGTATCCGTGGCGTGAAGGGTTGCCCAGATCTGTGACTGCCGGGGCAACAGCAGGCGCTGGACATTCGCACCGACGATGGGAATGTTCCAGCTTTCGTGAGCGTCCGAAAAAGAGGACATCGCTGCGAGGCCGATCATCGCGGGCTCCAGTCGATGCCCGCCCGAGGAGCAGCATTCGATGACAAGGTCCGGCAGCCGCTCCCTCATTCGCCGGAAAAAGCGGTGGGTTCCCTCGATACACTGGCGCAGTCCTTCTCCGGGCGAATCCTCGTCGTCCACGCCGAAACCGATACTCTCATTGTAATCGACCTTGATGTACCCGATCCCGCACTCTTCGAGAAGGTCGATGACGCACTCTTCGAGGTAGGCATGGACCTTTTCCTGCCGCATGTCCCAGAAACGGCGTCCCCCCGTATGCGCAACCACCCCGTCCCGCTTGAGGTACCCTTCCGTCATCTCTTTGGCCTTCTTGCCGGAGCCCCGGCCGACGACCTCGAACTCGAACCACAATCCGGGAACCAACCCCCGCTCTCGGATTGCGTCACAGGTCACCTTTAATCCGTCCGGGAACCGTTCTTGGGCCGGCTCCCAGTCCCCCTGCCCTGCCCCCCAATCGCCACCCGGCTGCCCATACCATCCGGCGTCAATCACCAGGTAACGAATCCGGGAGTCTTTCAGGCAATCCGCAATACGCACGAGGTTCTCGTGGGTCGGGTTGCCCCACGTGGTACACCATTCATTGAAGATGACGGGGAGTGAATGCTCCGGCTCAGGGTGCCGGTCTGCAGCAGCGTGTTGCAGCGAGGTCAATCGATGGCAGAGATCGTCGATATCTCCTTTTGCACAGCTCAGGGTCGCCACGGGGGTGATGAACGAACCGGAGTACTTGAGACGCTTCCGCCAGCCCCCAAATTCTCGAGCGGCGAGACCGCCCGAGAGGCTGACCAGGTCCGCGGGACGATACACTTCCATCTGCCATGACCCGGACCAGGCGAGCTG
>CAZTAB010000395.1:0-10866 GCA_964611475.1 uncultured Verrucomicrobiota bacterium
GGCTCAGATCCAGGGAGTCACCCGTGAAGTCCGGGACCGAGTAATACAGGGCAGGCTCCATATAGTTGTGAGCCAGAATCACCGCGTTGCGCTTTTTCTTCCAGACCAGGATCTGCTCGGCGAGTTCCGCTTTGTGGCGTAGCTCAACATCGGGCACGACGCGGGCCAGCTTTTCCTTCATCTTGTCGTACATTGTCGCTGCGGTCATCGATCCATAAACCCTGTTGTGAGGAGATTTTCCCGGTCAATGTAGCCGTACCGGGACCCAATGCAACGATAATTGGGTGAGGCTCGCGATGCGGTCGGGAAGGGTGGCTGCCGTTGGGTCCGGCGGGAGTCGGTTACACGGGTATGATTCAGCCTGTGGCGGCACTCATCCCCAGGGGGGGGCGATTTACGTCCTGGTGGACCTGACGATGTTGCGCCGAGAAGGGTTTGAATCTCTTAGCAGATGAAGCCGAGGGGTAGGCGTTTCCGGCAATGGGGCTCCGTCTTGTCGTTGCCGTTGACTGCCGTTCCGGCGGCAACTAGGGTTGGTGCGAAATCCCTGTGGATGCTCTTCCTTGTTGATCCCGGGAGCTCGGGCTTGAGCCAATTTTTGAAGAGAGGGGTCAAGCGGTGGAGTAGATCATGACCGACATCACGTTTTTATGTTCCCGGTGCGGCTGCAAGCTCTCTGTGGACGAGTCAGCCGCTGGTGCTGCCGCGCAGTGCCCCGAGTGTTCTGCCTCGACACGTGTGCCCAAGCAGCAGGTGGCGAGTGGGCCTTTGAGCCCCGCTGGCGGCTCCGAGCCGTCACGCTCAAGCGGGTGTTCCCAGTACAAGGTTCTCTCCATATCAGAGGGTGTTCTTGGCACCATTTTCCTGGGGCAATCAAGCATACCGCTCGAGCGGATGGAACAGGAATTGAACCGTCATGTTGCTGACGGGTGGCAGATTGTCTTTCAGGTGATCGAGCAACGACGGCTCTGGCTTTTCTGGAAACGCGACTCCATCATCATCACTCTCGGTAGGTGATCCATGTTGCAGGCTCTGACGCCGGAGCGCGTCTTCGAATTGGCCCAGTAGGAGCGGACCTGTCCCTTCCATTAAGACACCCGTCAATCACCCAAGGTGGTGCGGTTTCCTGTCGGTGTCCTCAGGAGACACCGGGGGTGAACCTTGCTTTTATGTCCGCTTGACAACTGGATGCGGGCCCGCAGCTCAGTTGGTCAGAGCCGGGGACGTTTAGTCCTCGGTATTTATCGCGGGCTTTTGCTGGTGCCGGAGGAGGGACTCGAACCCCCACGCTCTTGCGAGCGGCAGATTTTGAGTCTGCTGCGTCTGCCAATTCCGCCACTCCGGCTTTTCCTGTAAAATATTCACATTGCAATGTTGTCGCGTCCTGTTTCAGGTCCTGTTTTTGGCCATGTAACGGGTCGTGTCACAGAAGCGAGAGTTCGCTTGACATGAAAAAGCGTCCTCTAACGTATAAAGGAGTGACCATAAGACCCCGTGGGGAGTCGTGGCAAGTCGATTTCGGCGAACTCAATGCACACCGGATGCAGCGGTCTCGCAGAGTCCAGAAAGATGCAATGCTTGCCATTGGCACCCACGTTGCGAAGCCCGACGCGCAGGAGGCAAACCAGCGGGGCGGCGCATTGATCTTCATGATCTGACAGAGAAGGAGTCTGCTGACATCATCGTGGCCACTGGTAAGCTCAACGGCAGGTATACGCTGACCGAGGCTGTTGAGTACTTCCTTAACGAGTCCCACTGTTGATGCCAAGGAGTCAGTTCTTGAGGTAAGCGAGGCGCGAGCAGCAAGGGCATCTTTCGCGGGTTTAGTAGGTAAACAGTTCTTTTGCGGAATATTGTCTTTCCGTGGATTTATTCACCGCATTGCGAATCTTGGATTTGACGTTCGGCGTCAACCTTCTGCCTTTGCATGCCCGGGAAACCATCTTGTGAGTTATTTTTTCCGTCGAGGCTCCGACCAGGTCATGTGCCGTCAGTCCATGATCAGCCATGACTTGTGCGATGGGTTGCTCGCCGAGGTTTCGTTCGATGCCGCTATTCATTACGAGGTGCTTTCGCGCGCGTCTTTCGAACGTTTCATAAGCGCGGTGAAGTAGCTGGGAATTTTCGTTGAAAAGGTCATTTCTTCTTTGGAATGCGGATGAGTAATGGTCAGGAAGGACGCATGAAGCGTGAGCCTTTTGACCCCTTTTCCCTTTGCTCCATACTTCTGATCGCCTGCGACTGGGCAGCCCTTGTCAGAGAGGTGCACGCGTATCTGATTCTTCCTTCCGGTCAAGAGGTCTATCTCCAGAAGGCTATACTTTTCCGATTCTCTCAGGACTCTGTATCCTGTCCTTGCAAGCTTCCCTTTTTGGGGATTGGTCACAGAGTACACTTTGTGAATGCTGTTCTCAGCCAGGTAGGAGCTGATTACATCTTCCTTCTTCGGCAGGGTTCCATGAACCAGTGCGTGATATTTCTTTTGAAACCCATCCCATTCCTCTTGCAGATGACGCTTCGCTTTCTCGTTCTTGGCGAACACGATAACGCCGGACGTATCGCGATCCAAACGATGCACGATAAATACCCTGAGCCTGGATTTTCGATTTCCCTTGCGGACGTAGTCGTTCAAAATAGAATAGGCCGTGTTCTCCCTTACCTTCTCGCTGCTTACGGTCAAAAGCCCGCTAACCTTGTTGACAACCAGGATGTCCCGATCCTCATAGAGAATCGAAAGCCCTTTTGGCTGGTATCTTTTCGGCGGTCGTTTGAATTGTTCCGGGGTTTTCATTTTTAGTGGATTCAACATGCGCAGTCGCCGGGAATTCACTGGTCGCTGCTTGGTTCCCCACGGCGATGTGGTCGCTACCCGTAGCATAATTTCGGGTTCAATTCCGATGGTGATCTCCAAGAGGTCCCATTTTCCCTTACAAGTGGCTTCTGCCTGTGGCTGGGCGGATGAGTTGACGGGATCGCGTTAATTTGGAAAAACACGTTTTGTGGACGCTGCAGGTGAACGGATTACTGTAGATGGTCCGCGCCGCCCAAAAACGAATTCGTGTCCATTCCGTTTTCTCTGCTACCTTTCCATCATGAAGCAACCCATAACCGTGCATCCAGACGCGCATCCCATTACAGTCGCCCTCGTGGGCGCAGGGCACCGTACGGCTGAGTATGCGCGTTACGCTTTGGACCATCCGGACCGGATGCAAGCCGTTGCCATTGCCGAGCCGGATGAGCTGCGCCGCCGCAAGCTGGCAGAAGCGCACGCTATTCCGCATGACCGCCGATTCGCATCCTACCAGGATCTTGTGGCTCGCGACCGCATCGCCAATGCAGCAATCAATGGGACGATGGACGAGTTGCACCACGCCTCGACGATGGCGCTGATCGAATCAGGATACCATGTTCTTCTGGAGAAACCGATTGCGCAGCAGCAGCGCCACGTGCGTGAACTGATCAATGCGTCCGAACAACACGGCGTCACCGTGATGATCTGCCACGTACTGCGCTACGCCCCGTTCTATCAGGCGATCCGCGACCTGATCGACAAAGGCGCCATCGGCCCGATCATCGCGATGACCAGTAATGAGAACGTCAGTTATCACCATATGGCTGCGGCGTTCATCCGTGGCCGCTGGCGGCGGCGAGAGACAAATCCCATTCTGCTGGCCAAGTGCAGCCATGATCTGGACCTGATCGCGTGGTTCAATTCGGGCGTGCGTGCAGAACGCGTGGCCAGTTTCGGATGTCTCAGCCAGTTCAAGCCGGAAAATGCGCCGCCCGGGTCGACCCCTCGCTGGCTGGACGGGTGTGTCATCGAAAGGACCTGCCCCTATTCGGCGCGGATCAACTACATCGAACAGGACCTTTGGGGCGCATATGCCTGGGAGTCTATCGAGCATATCGACCACCCGACGGTGAAGGACAAGCTTGTGTCGCTGCGCACGGACAACCCCTTCGGGCGCTGCGTCTGGCATTGCGACAATGACGTAGTCGATCACCAGACGGTGATCGTCTCGTTCGCCAACGGGGTAACCGCCACGCACAACATGTTCTGCGGAACCGCCCGGCCGACGAGGACAATGCACATCGTCGGTGAACGGGGCGAGATCGAAGGAGACCTCGAGGCTGGCCGTATTGAAGTTCGGACGCCGGACATGGCGATTGTCGGCAGCGAAAACGCGTACCATATTGATGTGATCGACGTAAACGCCTCGGGTGCTGGAGAACAAGATGGGCACGGGGGCGGCGACGGGCGGCTTGTCGCAGACTTCGTTGCCATCATCGCGGGGGAGCAGCCCAGCGGGAGCGTCACCCACATCCAAGATTCACTGACAGGACACCTCATCGCGTTCGCCGCCGATACGGCGATGCAGGAGAGCCGTGTGGTGGAGTTGGAGCGATGAGGAACTCAAGGCCGACTCGGAAAGGGGTGAAATGCGCCGTTGGGTTGCGTGTACGCCCCACTGACACAGCCGCCGGCCGAATGGCTACACAAGACCTGCTCTATTGCGACGATCCATTCCCGGATTACGACACCAAGTCGGTCTGTTTGTCCTTTGCGAACGGCTGATCGCACGCGGCAGGGGTTGTCGGTTCTGATCCGGGGCCTCTGGCCCTGTCCCACCTCCAGATGGCGGAGCCTTGTGGCCAGCGGATCGACATGCAGTGGCTCTGGGGAAAGTCCTCAACTCCGATTCTGCACAGCAAGTAGTACAGGAACGCTCCGCAGGTACGGGGGTTCACCGCTGTGGATTCCTACCATCCCATCTGGCTCTCTTCCGGGTCGGTTCCCATGGCGAGCGGTTTGCCGAGGACGATGCGCTCGACCATTGCGCGGCGGAGTGTGTCCGGAGTGCTGATAAAAACGCGCAGCCGGTGGTCTGTATCGAGCCGCTGGCGCGGGAGCTTGAGGCTCGGCAGGGGGATCTTGGGAGTCTGGATCCCCGCGAGCGAACTGGCGGCGCCGAGCACGGGCGTTTTGACGTGTGGCGCAACGAGGGTGTCTGCCGGGGGCAGGGCATCCTCGCCGGAGAGATCAAGCCGCTCGTATTCGGAGGGCTCGAGAACGCCGGGGCGCAGCTCCACGCGGGCAGGGACCGGGGTTGCTTGCACCACCGGCTCGACGCGGGCGGGGGTAACGAACTCCGGGGTTACCGGAGGCGGCTGGACCGGCGGAGGGACGGCTGGTTCTTGTTTTTCCAGCTTTTGGCCGGTCAGCGTCTCTAGAAACTCCTGGAAGGTCGGATCCAGCTGGGGGCCGTCGCCCCGCCCGGACGTTTCCGGCGGGGCATCGGGCGGCGGCGCCCGGCGCCCGGCGCCCTGAATCTTTTTCGCGACCATCCAGAACAGGAAAATCGCGATATAGACAAAGAGGGCGAACAGGTCGCCTGCCGCGATGAACCAGGGAGTCAAACTCATGTTTCGGAAGACTGCTCGCTGCCGTCCCCACCACTGATCGATTCACGCATGGAGGTGTCGGCGAGAATATTCTGCATTCGATAGAAGTCCATGACCCCAAGGTTGCCTTGGCGGAATGCGCCTGCAATCGCCAGCGGCACCTCGGCCTGGGCTTCGATGACCTTCGCCTGCATTTCCTGTACCCGGGCGCGCATTTCCTGCTCGGCCGCGACGGCCATGGCTCGGCGGCCTTCTGCCTCCGCCTGCCGCAGTTTCTTGTCGGCTTCCGCCCGCTCGGTTTCAAGCAGTGCCCCGACGTTTGCGACCTCGTTGGCCCCGCCGACGCCTGCCACGCTGACATCGGCAATGTCAATGGAGACGATTTCAAAGGCGGTCTGGGCGTCCAGCCCGCTGTCGAGCACCTTGCGGCTGATTTCATCGGGGTTCTCCAGCACACCCTTGTACGTGGTGGAGGAACCGATTGCGCTGACGATGCCCTGTCCTACACGGGCGATGATGGTTTCCTCGGTGGCGCCTCCCACAAGGCGTTCGAGGTTTGCGCGCACCGTTACCCGTGCCTTGACGAGGAGCCGGACCCCATCCTTGGCCACAGCATCCAGCATGACGGTGCCCTTCGCAGGGTCGGGACAGTCGATGACTTTGGGGTAGACGGACGTCTTCACGGCGTCAAGCACGTCACGGCCGGCGAGGTCGATGGCGGCGGCCCGGTCAAAGGGCAGCTCGATCCGGGCCTTGTCTGCGGCGATGAGGGCGCGGACCACGTTGATCACGTTGCCGCCAGCCAGGTAGTGCGCCTCAAGCGGCGTCGTGCCGAGCGATAGGCCGGCCTTTACCAGCTGGATGCGCGCCTCCACCATCAGCCGGGGAGGAACCTTCCGGAGCTTCATCCCGAAGAGATCGAAGATCCGGACTGGCGCCTGCGAGAATTGCGCCCGGATGTACGGGCCAATGATGGACAGAAGAAAAATGAAGAAAATGACGCAGACAAATCCGAAAATAATTCCGATGACTACTGTCGCGTTCATGTGTTCGTCTCCTTAGTTCGGTGGGGACCCTTTGGCATTACCGGGCACGTTGCCCGGAATTCCGGCGTTATTTCACCTGGTCCCGATTCCCAATATAGAGTGTCAGGCGTTCGGGTTCAAGGCCTCGCTACACAATCTCCTGAACAATGACGCGGTTGCCTTCCACCTGGGCCACGCGGACTTTTGCGCCTTTGGAGATCCAGCTTCCGTCGGCGATGACGTCGACCCGGGCCGTGCCGATGGTGGCAATGCCGCCCGGTCGAAGGTCGGTCTGCGCCGTGCCGTGCTGATTGATCAGTTGCTCCAGGCTTGGATCAGCAGCGGAGGAGGTCTTGAGGTCCCTGGCCAGGGTGAATCGCCGGCCGATGGGCGAGTGGGGGAGATATTTCAGCAGGATGATGGCATAGACGATGACCCCTACCATCATTCCCATTGCGTGGAACATTCCCCCCTGGGATCCGAACACCTCGAATCCCAGAACGAGTGCAGCCAGCAGCAGGATGGCCCCGGTTACGCCAAGAATTCCCCCGGGAACGAACAATTCGAGTCCAACGAGAATCAGGCCGAGCGACATGGCCAGCGTGTAATAGTGAAGTGTTTCCATGCGGGTCCTCAGCTGCCTCCTTCCGGGTTCGGATCATTGTCCCCGGCAACCGGTTCCACAATGACTCGGCTGCCGTGGGATTCCACGACACGGATGTCCCGGCCGCTCTCGAGGAACTGCCCGGTGGTTATCGCATCGATCTTCCTGTCCCCGACCCGGGCGCTGCCGGAGGGGCGGAGGGGGGTGAGGGTGGTTCCCAAGAGGCCCACCAGTTCCTTCGTGGAGGAGGACGAAACGTAGCCTTCCGCCGCTTTCATCTCCGTCTCCAGTCGCAACGGCCTGAAGAGCCTGGACTGGGGAAGGTATCGGCTCGCCACGATCGCGCCAAACGTCGCTCCGACGAAAGCTGTCGAGAGCACGAGGAGGGGGCCTTCGAACATGGCCCAATCCACCACGAGCGAACCGCCGGGATAGTGTTCAACCATGGTCAGCAACAGGCCGGTGAGAATCATCAGCAACCCGAGCACGCCCAGAACACCGAACCCGGGAATGACGAAGATCTCTGCCGCAAGAAACGCGATCCCGAGAACGATGAGAAGGAGTTCCTCCGCTCCGGCCAGACCCGCGATGTGGTGTCCCCAGAAAAAAACAGCAAGACTGACGACACCGATGAGGCCCGCGATTCCCAGCCCGGGTGTCTTGATCTCAATGTATAGCCCCAGAATGCCGACCATGAGCAGAAAGGGGGAGATGGCCTTGATGAACCGCGCGATTTTCTCCACGCTGGTGACCTGGAGGTGAACCACTTCGGCGTTTCCCAGGCCGACATGTTCGAGCATGGCATCCACGTTTGCCATGGTTCCCGCCGAGAGCAGCGGTTTCCCGGTCTCCTCGTTCATGCGGGCAGCCTCCCGGTCGGTCAGGGTCAAAAGGGCCCCTTCCTTGCAGATGACTTCGTCGCCGATCGTGTACTCGAGTTCCCGCCGGACCATCGCTTCGCCGAGCTTGGGGTCGTGACCACCCTGCTCGGCAGCAGAGCGCATCAGCGCGGCGGTGGCGGAGACCATTTTTTCCTGTTGATTTTCCCCCATCTCTTCGCCGGTAGCCAGGATGGGCATGGCATCACCGATTACGCTGCCTGGCGCCATGTAGATGTGCCGGGTGGCCATCGCGATAATGGCCCCGGCAGAGAATGCCTCTTCCTCCACAAAGGTGTAGGTGGGCACGGATATGTTTTCCACCAGGTTTACGATTTTCCGGGCGGCGTCCAGGGTCCCGCCCGGCGTGTACATTTTGAACACGATGGCCTGTGCGCCCGTTTCCTCTGCTTCGGTTACCCCGCGCCGCAGGATATAGAGGAGGGCGGCCTCAATGGGGCCGTCGATGGGGATGACGTAAATCTTACCCTGTTTCTCCCCTGGCTTTGCCGTGGGGCGCCCCGCCGGGTCCATTGCGTCGGCGGGGATGGATGCAGTCTCCCCTGCATCGGCATGGTCGACGTCGGCCTGCGCGAATGCCGTCCGTGCCGGCGAGCCGGGCCATGTCGCGAGAATCGCGGCGCAAACGAGAATCAAGGCGTTTGAGTTCATTTTTGTGGGCCCGCTTTACAAGGCCTCGTCCTTATCATTCATTGTCCATACGGGGCGCCGCTGCAAGCTTGCAATTGAGATCTTGCTCCCAAACTATAGCATGATGAATCTTGCAGGTAAAACTGCGTTGATCACGGGGGGGGCAGTTCGGTTGGGGAGGGCCATTACCGTGGCGCTTGCCGAACGGGGAGTCCATCCTGTCATCCATTATCGATCCTCGGCGGGCGCGGCCCACGCCCTGCAGGCGGAACTGGGTGCAGCGGGTGCTGCTGCATCTGTGGTCGGGGGAGATCTGGTTTCACAGGAAGCCTGCGAGCAGGTCATAGAATCGGCACGCCGGGAGGCCGGGAGCATCGATGTTCTGGTCAACAACGCCGCGGTATTCAGGAAGGAATCGCTGGCGGAAGCGACAGAGCAGAGCGTGATGGCCGAATTTTGGCCCAACCTTTTCGCCCCCCTGTTCCTGATGCGGGCCTTCGCGGAAGCAGAGGGTAGGGGGGATGTGATCAACATGCTGGACCGCAGGGTCACCTCCAACGATACCGGCTGCGTTTCCTACCTGTTGAGCAAGAAGGCCCTATACGAGTTGACAAAGGTCGCGGCCCTGGAACTTGCGCCCTCTGTTCGCGTGAACGGTGTGGCCCCTGGCGTTCTTCTCCCGCCGCCCGGGGAGGGCGAAGCCTACGTGAAAGCGCATGGCGGCTTCGTTCCGCTGGAGTACCGGTGCCGTCCGGAAGACATTGCTGCCGCGGTGGTGTACCTTCTGGAGGCGGATTGCCACACGGGTCTGGTGCTCTTTGTCGATGGGGGGAAGCATCTTTTGGGTGCCGAGCATGTTTAAAATTCACATTCGAGACCTGCTTTGCCGCTGCATCGTTGGGATTTTCCCGGACGAGCGGGAAAAGCCGCAGGATGTCGTCGTGAATGTCGAGCTGACCTGTGAGCTCTCGGCGGCAGCGAAGTCTGACAACATCGATGACACCGTGGACTACAAGGCCTTGAACAAGGCGATCATCGCGCTGGTCGAATCCAGCTCCTTCTACCTTCTCGAAGCCCTTGCCCAGCGCATTCTGGTGGTCTGTCTTGAGGACCCCAAGGTGAAATGCGCCACCGTCTCCGTCGACACGCCAGGAGCCCTGAGGTTCGCGAGAAGCGTGGCGGTGGAGGTCAGCGGGGGAACGAACTGAGCGGCAAGGAGAGCGCGCCCAGGAAGCCTTTCCTTGGTCGATCCGGCATGAGGGAAGGTGTGGAGCAAGGAGGCGATACAGTATTATGAGTGGGCCGATCATCACCCTTCTTACTGACTTTGGAATGTCGGACGGCTACGTCGCGGCAATGAAAGGCGTCATCCTCGAGATCGTTCCCGACGCGATTTTGATCGACGCGGGCCATGATCTTCAGGCGCATGACGTGCAGGCTGCGTCCTGGGTCTTGGCGCAGTACGCCTTTAGCTATCCGGATGGGTCCATCCACATCGCGGTCGTGGATCCGCAGGTGGGAACGGAGCGGGACCTGGTCGTTGCGTCCGCCGGGGGGCACCTTTTTTTCGCCCCAAACAACGGCCTCCTTCATTGGATCAGCCGCAACACGGCCGGATTTGAGGTGAGCAGGATCCTGGACCATGTTTTCCGTCCGGAGGGAAAGTCGAACACCTTTCATGGGCGTGATGTGCTTGCCTACGCCGCCGCCCGAATCGCCCGCGGTTTCGAAACCCTCGAATCCATCACCGAACCACTCGAGGAATTCGAGATCCCGGCGTGGGGGGAAGTGCGCTCCCGGGGCGATGCGCTGGAGGGGGAAATCATCCATGTCGACCGGTTCGGCAACATGATCAGCAACATTCACCGTACCTACCTCGAGCAGGTCGCCTGGAACCACGTTTCTGTCCAGGTGGGCGAAGGCCGGATCAGCAACCTGAGCTCTGCCTATGCGGACGTTATGCCGGGCGATCCCCTGGCTTTGGTCGGATCCCACGACTATCTGGAAATCGCGGTATACCACGGGTCAGCGGCCCGGTCTATGGGGTTGAAGCGTGGCGCGAAGGTCGTGGTGCAGGGGGATGCAAAGCGTCCTGTTTCATCCGGTGTTCGAGGGTAAGTTGCGGGGAGTTCCATGAAAAGAATTGAGGACGCGAGCAATCCATGCCGGCTCCCGGAACGTCCGGAATGGCGGGGACTCATGGAGCACCATGAGCGGGTGAAGGACCTTCACCTTCGGGAACTGTTCATCTCTGACGACCAGCGCGCCTCGAAGATGTCCCTCGAGGCGGAGGACCTGTTTCTGG
>CAZTAB010000396.1:0-3138 GCA_964611475.1 uncultured Verrucomicrobiota bacterium
CGCTTCGTTATTGAGCCGGGCGACGATAGATGCATGATATCGAAGCGTCCGGGTGACCGGATTATATTGAACTGGATGCACCGACACGCGGGTTACTTTCTGCGTGCCCATCCAGGCTTCGGCGACCTCAGAGATGTCAACGGGCCAGAATTCGTCGGACGAATAAATGGCCGGATCTTCCTCCAACACGTCATGGTGCTCGAACGTATCGTCAGGGTAGTACCGGATGTTCCTGGTGGGCATGGGCGCAATCTCGATGTCCGAAATGTCCCGGAAGGACGTCTCGACAATCTCGACACGAGTTGCGCAACCGGCCCGGCCCTCGAACAGCCTGGAAAGCATCGGAAGATCCGGTGTTCCGGGCGGCATCGGATTCGACCCGTGAAGGATCCTAGCGGCATACCCCTCGGGCCCATCCTTCAAAAGAAGATCCGGCGTGCAGACCCGAACCGATCTTTCGCCTGGGTGGCCAGATATCGGAACCACTGTGAAGGCCGGAGTATTTGCAAAATCCCGCCTCGCTACCGTATCGTTGGAGACAAACCGGTCCCCAATCACGACCGGCGGCTCCCCCGCCTGGAGCGCCATAGTCGGACGAAGCCCGGAGGTCATGGCTGGACCCGATTCCCCAGCAGTCCGCAAACGGCCTAGACCCGCGACCACGATCCATGCCGCGATCAGGAGCGAAATCACCACTAGGCCGAGGCACTGCATGCTGGGACCGGGACAAGCGTTTTTCGCCGAGCGGAGCATTACCGGATGCCCCGATGCTCTCTGTTCGTGTTCATTGGATCCTCAGTCATCCGTCCGTTTCAATTCAAAAAAAATAAAGGGCCCCGACACACGATTTGCGCCGATGGCCCCTTCTTCCCTCCGCCTCTGTCAGGCGTTCCCGGTATAACGGAATCAGGGAGCTTGTAAAGTTTGCACCTCCCGGATGGAGTTCTCGTCCACGGCGAAAAACACCGAGGTCGGGGAGTCCGGATAGCTGTAGTAGATTCCGGCTTCGCCCTGCAATCCCACCGTTTCAAAACCGGTCAACAATTTCGGAGAGGACGGATCGCTGAGCTCAAACAGCATCACCGGTGGGGAGACGAATCCAATCACCAGGTACCGGTCGTGCGGTTGGCCGATCGAGAATATGGCCATCCCCTGCTCAGAGACCGTGGTGGTGTACACCGATGATCCATCGATGACCGGACGGGCATTCACTTCCGCCATTCTGGCCGGGGAATCGGCGGTCGACAACTCGATGGATGCATCCCCCTCCTCCACGAACATGATGACCGAATCGCCAGGCCGCATAAGCCCCTTCTCATTCGAGACGAAGGCCGCGACTTCATCCCCATTCACCGACACCCGGATCCGGGACCCGTCCATGGCAAGACCGGCACTTGCCAGCGTGTCATAGGGGATACGATACAGCCCGGGCTCAGTGACCGATGTTATCGCCAGGGATCGCCCGGAGACGCCGAGTACCAGTGGACCGTGCCGGGTAGTCTTCATGTTCCAATCAATGTCTTCCAGCCAATAGAAGTTTGCCCCGTCCCTTGCGGCATTCGGATCCATCAGGGAATACACGCCACCAAAGGACCCGCCATGCGCCGGGATAAGTCCGCGATTCAACAGAGTCCCCTCCCCGTCTGGAAACGCCGACCGGTACACATTGAATCCCAGATTCTGGAATTCGACGGCGGTGATCCACTCGAGTTGAATCTGGCTGCCGCCGAGGGGCCTTCCTGTAAAGGAAGACAGGGAGACGAAGGTGGGTTCCTGTACAAATCCGAAATCCGGGTCCTCCGGCACATTGGATCCGTGTCCGTCACAGCCGTATTCGTACTGCAACCGGGTTGTGCTCTGCCTCGGTTTCACCCCGAGCTGCGGAATCTCGACAAGGAAATTGGACAGGTCCGACGACACGGTTTCGAGGTCGATCACAATGTCGTACTCGCCAATCAGCACATCAGCGAACCGATAGACTCCGGCAATGACATGGGGCCCGCCCAACCGCTCGCAGATTCCATCCATGGTAACGTCCGCGGCGATCGGCGTTCCTCCGCCTCGCGGCTGCAACTCAACCATGACATCGTTAATGCCACGCGAAGCCAGATTCTCGTCAGGATCACCCTGCCCATCCGTGTCGAACCATACAACCCCGCAAATGTCGCAAACCGGCCGGAACCCGATGAGTACATCAGAGCAAGTGTTGTCATCGAACGGATCGTAGAGAAAGACCTCCGTGGGATTGACAAATCCGGATGCGGTCAGGAAGCCCGCCGGCAAGGTCGCCTCATCCACCTCGAGGAAATAATGCCCGCCGCTCTCTACCGGGAACAGGGCCAACCCATCGGCATTCGACACCTGCTCCCCGAACAGCACGCCAGAGGCGGCGTGGTAAAGCCGCACCGTGACCCCCTCAAGCGTCGGATCCGTGCCGTCCTCAAAATTGGCCGTCAGATTCGAATCATGAAAAACCTGGGCACTGAAGCCTACACAATCCGGAGAGGGGGGCTCGCACGTGATGCCCACCGAGCACTCTGCGGAGTTGCCGCAGGCATCCTCTGCCGTCAGGATAATTATCACCTCGTTGGTGAACGGGCTCCCTGGAGACGGGCTCTGGGTTATTGTCACAACAGCGCCGCATCCGTCCGTGGCACTGGCCGTTTGAGATTCTGCCAGGTCGGGAACAACCGATACGCAATCCTGCGGATTCAGGGGATCCCCATTAAGCACCGGGATCGAGGGAAATTCAGACAGGCAATCCAGGATCGGAGGAGTGGCGTCTACGACATGAATGGTCTGGGTGGCGCTGGTTGAGTTTCCACAATCATCGGTCGCCGACCAGATTCGAACAAGCTCATACTCGCCGTTGCACGCCTGCGAGTCAATACGCTGCTCATGGAAGACAACCTGAGAGGAAGAGCAGTTATCGTCCGCAGAGACTTCCTCCGGAACGGGAACGGAATCGCATGAGGCGACTGTGTCAGCGGGAACCCCCGCGAGCACGGGGCCCCTCATATCTGCCACCGTGATCACCTGCTCCGCGCTCGACACATTGCCACAGTCATCGGTCGCGCTCCACGTCCGCGTGATCACCTTGCCCCCGGGGCACTCGCCCGGGGACTCGCTGTCACTGAA
>CAZTAB010000397.1:0-7052 GCA_964611475.1 uncultured Verrucomicrobiota bacterium
GAGCTCCTTTCCTTTTCAGCGGGTTACTCCAGCTCCCGGTAAGCGATGCGGTTTCTACCGGATGGCCGATACAAACTCACCGAAAACGCCCCGCCGTGAAGCACCCTGAACCGGCTGTTCGTCCACTCCATCCCTGAAATCATCCTGCATGAGCTCGCAGGATTGAAGGTGTACGACGGGGACCCGTTGATACCGCCACTGGAGTTCTACGAGGCGCACGTAAACAAGCATGTAAACACGCTTATCGCCGCCGTGAACAGTCCACACCTCAAGCCGGAGATTCTCGAGTTCAAGAACATCGGGGGGAGAGTGCTCGCCAATGCCCATGCCAAGGGCGTGGCCTCGGGCATCGAGTATTGTCCGCCCGAGGAAATCTTTGAGTACATCGCATCGACAGCCGGCTATACCCATCCTCTGGCAGACGGAACAACCCTGGATGAGTTTTCCGGCCCTTGCGTCAACTGCCCCACCTATGCCAAGGCCCTGCGAAGGCTGAAAACATCGCCCAAGCACAGGGACAAGCTGCTCTACTTCTACGACACGAACATTGAGTTCAACAGCGACGAGGGTCTGCAGCGGCTGCAGGCGGTCCTGGATACTGACTCGATTATTCTCTGGGAACGGTACCTGTCCACGGCGCACGACAAGTTCCTTCCCCATCCGCACGAAACGGCGGTGCAAGACTTTCTTCAATCGGAGTACGGCCTCGGCGAGATGGCACGCACGTATCGTTCACGGGACCCCACCGCCATGGAGCATCTCGCAGTCTGCTTCGGATTCTTTTCCACGCCGGGTGGACACATGTGCAACTCTGCCCCATCGATTAACCACAACGTATTTCTAGATATGCAGTTCCATTTCGTCGCGAACGACCCCGTGTACTGGGGCACCTACGGGCTGATGGGCTATCACAGCAGCTATTCGGACGAGGAAACGCTTCGCTGGCTGTGCCGTCTCTTCCGCCATTACGGGATCGAAGGCAACACGGCGCCCGCGACCGACGATCCATACGTATCACCGCACCTCTCAAACGGTGATTTCACAAATGGAACCGAGGGCTGGACGATGGTCCCGGCCGAACCGGACTCGATCCGAACGGTCCACCGTCATGGCCTCAGCGCCCTGCAGGGACGATATGGAAGCTCGACAGGGGATACAGGATTGCTTACAACGCGAAGCGCCGGGAGCCCCAATGCTTTCTCCCAGACAGTCAAGGGTCTTCAACCCGGCCGTCTCTATACATTTCGCATGATTGCCTGCGACTACGAGGATTTGTCCAAACGCGAAAAAGTCGCAGTCGACATTCGGCTGGACAACGTCGACCTGATATCGGATAGGTCCTTTTCCACTGTTTTTCCGGACGAGTCCTTCATCTTCCCGGATGATCATGACACATGGCTGACCTACCATTGGTTTTTGTTTCGAGCCACAGGGAACAAGGCGCGCGTGACCGTCTCCGATTGGACGTCCCAAAAGGAGCCCGGCGGACCGATCGGACAGCAACTCATTTTCAATTTCCTGCAGATTCACCCCTACTTTGAACCATAGTCACATCGTACCAGGACCGCACTAATGGCAAAGACCCGTCCCAACCTCCTCTTCATCATGCCCGACCAGCTCCGGCACGATTTCCTGAGCTGCTACGGAGCGGGCTTTATTGAGACTCCGAACATTGACAGCATCGGCGAAGAGGGGGTTCGCTACAACAACTGCTACTCCGGCTCTCCGATCTGCGTTCCCGCGCGCACCACGCTGCTGACAGGAATGAACGCGATCCGGACCGGCGTTCTCGATAATCTGCACGGTCTCCGCCTGGATCACGAAAAGGCCGGAATCCGCACCTGGCCGGCCATCCTGAGCAATGCCGGCTATTGCACCGCGGGAATCGGAAAGATGCACTTTTACCCATGGGATGCGCTTCACGGATTCGACCGCCGGGTCATTTGCGAGGACAAACTCTGGGCCACGATTCGGGATGACTACTACCACTACCTGAAAGACCATGGCCTGAAAAAATTCACCTGGAAGGAGTACGGCGGTTACGCGCAGGAATTCGGATCCGCATACACCGACATGCCCTGGGAGCATTCCTGGGACCGATACACGGGCAAGGAGGCCTGCCGGTTCATCGACGAATACAGTGAAGACCAGCCCTTCGCTATCATGGTCGGATTCCCGGGTCCACATGATCCGTACGATCCGTCCGACGATTTCCCGGTGAAATATGATCCGGACGATATGCCCGCACCCATTCCCGCCGCCAAAGGGGATCCTGCCGGACTCATGGCCCGGCGCAAGCGAGAGTACCGCGAAGTGGGCATGAACCTGGAGGAGTTCACGGAACGACATGCAAGGATCAACCGTGCCCGCTACGCGGGACTCGTCAAGCAGATCGACCACGAAGTCGGGGACATCCTGGAAAGCCTGCGCCGGCGCGGAATGCTCGATCACACGGTGGTCATTTTTGCCAGTGACCATGGAGACCTGCTGGGCGACCACGGCATGCCGGGGAAAAACCTGTTCTTTGAAGGCTCCGCACATGTGCCGCTGCTGGTGCGCATGCCTGGAGGGCCGCGGGGCGCGGTGTGCGATGACCTCGTTGAACTGCGGGATGTTACGGCGACATTGCTGTCTCTTGGTGGATGCGAAATTCCCTCCAACATGGACGCCCAGCCCATCCCGGCCCTCGACCTTGACGACACACCGCCTCGGCAGCGGGTTTTCGGGTTCCTGCGTGGCGGCTGGATGGCGTTCGACGGGCGATGGAAACTGTGCCGATACTACGCCAGCGAAGCGCCCCTTCTCTACGACCTGAAAACCGACCCCATGGAACAGAACAACGTGGCCGATGATCCCGCAAATAGAGAGGTAAGGAACCGCCTGGAGATGGAACTCACCCGCGAACTGATGGACTCCATCGAACACGCCATGCACGATCGCCTCCCGGCACCTCGCTCACTGGCCCTGGATGAGTCGTTCGGAATGAAGGGATGGAATTGGGATTACCCAATGCCGGCTACAGAAGCCGCGAAGGTGAGGCGGGATGCTCAATAGGCGGGAAAAGCTCGAGCCCGGAATTCCGGGCGATGCCCAGGTACTGCAATGTTCGATTTTGGATTTGTTTGAAGTTCGGAATTCGCTTGGGGCTTGTAATTCGGAGCTTGTTCCTTTCCCAAAATAGCCAATGACACGCATGCTCAGACTAGCACTGTTTGCCTCCATCTTTGCCGCCATCGCCTGGTGGCTCTTCCGCGACACGGTACGGCACCACGGAATCGGCAGCGAGAAGAGTGCCGTTCGGATTTCGTACTGGGGCGATTACATTCCATACCTGATGTGGCAGGAAATGTTCGGGACCTTTGAAGAGGCGCACCCGGACATCACCGTCGAGCAGCTGTACATCACCGACCGGTACGAGGCCAAGATCCAGCAACTTGTGGTGGCCGGCGCCCCTCCCGACCTCATCGTTTTCCAGGACGAGACGTTTCCGAACTATGTGGATGCGGGTCAGTTCACGGACCTGACGCCCTTTCTCGACACGCCGGGGTTCGAAATCAACCTTGACGAATTCTACAATACGGCGGTCGAAACCTTCGGCCGGTATGAAGGAACCGGCGAGAACCGGCGGTGGCACGCATACGGTGTCCCCCTCGAGGGCGGATGCAACATGCTCTACTACAACCGGGACTGTTTCCGTCGCAGTGGTATCCGCGTGGGAAACCTGCCCGGCCCCGAAGGATTGGTGAAAGATCCGGGAGGCAGCGGCTGGATCATTGACGAGAATTTGTGGACCCTGGATGAGTTTGTTCAGGTCTGCCGGATGCTGACGCGTGACTTCGACGGCGACGGCCGGAACGATCAATGGGGGTTCTCCATGCCCGAAGACGCGGACTGGTTGCCTTTTCACTGGTCGCTGGGCGCGAACGTGCTCGACCCTTCATTGAAACAACTCGCCTTCATGGGACCGGAGTGTGAAGCATCGCTCGCGCTGATGCAGGATCTGCGGTATCGCGACAGGGTCTCCCCTGCTCCGGCCGATCTCGGCTCGATGTCGGGGGTCGCATTTTTCACAGGCGCCATCGCCATGTCCACGACCGGCCCCTGGGGCATGCACAGCATTGCCAAGAGCAAGGTTGATTTCGGCATCCTTCATTTCCCGCGGGGCAGTCCGGGTGGCTACCGGGCCACACGTGTCACCTGGAACACCTACTCGATTCACTCAGATTCAAGGAATAAAGAAGATGCCTGGAAACTCATCCATCATCTTCTCGGCCCCGAGTGTCAGGAAATCATGGCAAAGTATCAGCGGGCCTGGCCGGCCCGGCGAAGCACCGTCCCATCCTTCCTGCGATACGCACCGGTAGCCGACGCCCACAAGTTCGGCGAGGCCGTTGAGGACTATGCCCGCATGCAACCGATTACCACGAACTGGGCCTTGATGATGCGAGACCTTGTGCGCGCGATCGAAGGACTGATGCACCCGGATCCCAAAAGCCGCCTCACGCCCCGGGAAGCCATCGGCCTCTACCTCTCTGCGGACCGCGTGACCGAAGCGTTTCCACCCATCGACCCGGAAGCGGCAGAACGGTACCGTGAAATCTACCGGCAGCGCGGAAAGGGTCAGGGATGAGCCCGCGTGACGCCCCCCCCCTGCGGCCCCACCGGTCCCACCCGGACAATGTGAGTGGCCACCTCTTTGCCGCTCCGTGGCTCATCGGATTTCTCTGCCTGATGTTGTTTCCGATGGGCGCGTCCATCTTTCTTTCCTTCACCGAGTGGAACGGAATCAACATCTCGCAGATCGAGTGGGTCGGGCTCGAGAATTACCGCCAAGCGACCCAGGACGAGAATGTGTGGATCTCGCTCTACAACACCGCCTACTACAGCTTTCTTGCAGTGCCCATTGGATTGGCAATGGCCCTTTTCCTCGCGGTGCTCCTGAACCAGAAGCTCCCGGGGATTTCAATTTTTCGAACCATCTTCTACATGCCCGCAGTCATCGGCGGCGTCGGAACAATCATGATGTGGATCTGGATCTTCAATCCGGACTTTGGGATCCTGAACATCTTTCTCCGGGGATGCGCGGACTTTCTCGCAATGCTTCGAATCATCGAGCCGGGCTGGGAACCACCGCTTTGGCTGTACGATCCGCGATGGTCCAAGCCGTCCCTGATCCTCATGAGCCTCTGGGGCACCGGCGGGGCGATGTTGATCTTTCTCGCCGCACTGCAGAACGTGTCCGAGGAATTGTACGAGGCGTCCCGCAGCGACGGTGCCACGCGGCTCCGCCAGTTCTGGCACATCACGGTACCACAGATTTCACCAGCCATTTTCTTCAACCTGGTCATGGGCGTCATCGGCAGCTTCCAGGTGTTTGATGCAGCGTACATCATGACCGACGGGGGACCGGCCCGATCCACGCTCTTCTACGTGCTCTATCTCTACAACAAGGCGTTCCTTGACTTCGAGATGGGCTACGCCTCCGCCCTCGCCTGGATTCTCTTCGTGATCATCTTCGCCTTCACGCTTCTGGTGATTCGCTCCGGCAAACTCTGGGTCTACTACGAGGGGGAACGGTGAGCGCGGAACGAAAAAACAAAGGGCCCGCCCGCATCATTGGCTTCACGCTGCTTTGCCTGCTCTCAATTGCGTTCCTGGCTCCGTTGCTCTGGTCCATGGCCGCTTCGGTTAAGTCCCTCGACGAGGTGTATGCGTTTCCGCCCTCGCTGTGGATTGACGATCCGCAATGGTCCAACTATTCCATCGCCCTCAGCCGGTTGCCGTTTTTCCTTTTCATCTGGAACACCGTGATCATCTGTGTCGCGGCAACCGCCGGCCAGTTGATTGCCAGTTCCATGGTGGGATATTCTTTCGCGCGCCTGCGCTGGCGGGGCCGGGATATCTGGTTTGTCATTCTGCTGGCCACCATGATGCTTCCCGGACAGGTCCTGCTGATCCCGCACTATCTGATCTTCCAATGGCTCGGCTGGATTAACACCTACAAGCCCCTCATTGTGCCCAGCTGGCTGGGCGGCAGCGCCTTCTTCATCTTTTTGTTCCGCCAGTTCTTCAAAAGCATTCCGCGCGAAATGGAAGAGGCCGCGCGCATCGACGGCGCGAACCATTGGCAGGTTTACTGGCATATCTTTCTCCCCAACGCAAAATCTGTTCTTGCCACGGTTGCCATTCTCGCCTTCATCAGCCAGTGGAAGGACTTCATGAGCCCCTTGATCTACCTGTCCACCTTCGAGAAGTTCCCCATCAGCCTCGGTCTTCGGATGTACCAGACTCTGGAAGGCGCCTATATCAACTACCTGATGGCGGCATCCATCGTCGCCTCCGTCCCCCTGATCGTTCTCTTCTTCGTCGCGCAGCGGTACTTCGTACGGGGATTGTTGCTGACCGGGTCGAAAGGATGAGAACCCGAGCATTGAACATCGAAGCGCCACAGATCCCTCTTCAGCCCTCGATGTGATATACCGGATGTTTCCTGTTCAACGTCGAGACATCCAAAACATTTGCAGCCCCCGGACATCCAGGGACCGCTTAAAGCGTCAATCGGGACATCTTCTTCGCTCGCCTGAAGATGGGACACAGGAGAGAACGAAACCGGCGTCATTGTCCCAATAGAACGTTGATGGGACTCGCGGAACGCACGCGTTGCACACTCGTTCTACAAGAATAAAACCGCCGACCATCAAGGCGATTGGTAAAGGATTGATCCTTGTCTTTGACCTGGTCTATTGTCCCGCTTGAATTTGAGATGACTTGTAGAGCAGGCTTCTTTTCCCTGCCCCGACTCCCGAGATAGCGAAACAGACGATTTCATGTCCGAAAAGCACGCCATCCCCACCATGGCCACCCGCGACCTCTCCTTCCAGCCGGTCGTGAACCGGGAACCCCGCTGCCTCACACGGGAGCAGATCGCCGACTACAACGAACACGGCTTCATCCGGCCGCTGCGTATTTTCGATCAGGAGGAATCACGCAAAAATCGGGAATCCTTCGACATGCTAATGGCTGCCCAGGCGGCGGCCGATGACGGGTATGCC
>CAZTAB010000398.1:0-4539 GCA_964611475.1 uncultured Verrucomicrobiota bacterium
TATGCGGGAGCCCAAAAGAACCTGGGACCGTCGGGTGTTACGCTGGTGGTCATTCGCCGGGACTTGGCGGAGCGCACGCCGAACTCTGTGCCGACATTTTTCCGATACAAGACCCACATGGACGCAGAGAGCCTCTACAATACGCCGCCGACCTTCGCCATTTACCTGGTCTGCCTCGTGACGCGCTGGCTTCGGCACGAAGGTGGGCTGGCGGCGATCCATAAACGTAACCAGGAGAAGGCGGACAAGCTGTACGGGATCATCGATGGATCGGGGTTCTACCAGGGGATCGCGGACCCGTGTTACCGCTCCATGATGAACGTGACGTTCCGTCTGCCGTCGAGCGACCTTGAGGATGCCTTTCTCGAAGCCGCCAGGGTGGAAAATCTCGTGGGCTTGAAGGGTCACCGTTCGATAGGCGGACTCCGCGCGTCCATCTACAACGCGGTTTCCTCCGAGGCCGTGGATGCATTGGCGGGCTTCATGGGGGAATTCGAGAGAAGGAGCGGATAGGAAAAGATTGATTCCGGCTCTTAATCGTCCGACTATATTGCCATCCGATCATTCAGGTCCGTGTTGCACCCGTAGCTCAACTGGATAGAGCGCTTGCCTCCGGAGCAAGAGGTTGTGGGTTCGACCCCCGCCGGGTGTACCACGATTCGTAAGATTCTTTCGACAAGTGGCCTGCGGTGTTTTTGTCGCTGGTGAATTTGCCTCCCGCGCAATTTGAGATGGTTCGGTGCAGGGTGCTTGATTGGGTGTGTCAACGTCTTGCGCCTCGCAGCCATCGCTTCCATCCCTGGTCCGCGAGCTTCCACCCTTGATCCACCCAGACCCTAACGCGGTCCTTGGTATAACGAAATCCGACCTTGGTGCGGTCATGTTCGGAATCCCGAGCATTCGAGGCCCGATGTCCCGGGGATTTCACATTCGGGCTTCACTTGCGCCTGGGTATTATCCCTTCTACCTCGGCCTGGCACCCCGGCGCCTGGTTGTTTTTGGCGTTGTTTTGGTGTCGGATGGAGGTTCGGGCTTGAGCACCCAGGCGGGAAAAACCTTCTCGGGAATGGCATTCGCGAGAAGGTCGATCACCACCCATCCCTGAGAGCGCAGGAACAGATGAAACCGCATGTAGATCGGCCCTTCCTTGTGGGCGGACTCCACATACACGATTCTCGAGAATCCGCTGATCTCGATTGCCTCGATCACGTGAAAGGATCGAAACGGTCCGAACAGGTCGACAAGGTGCTCCAGTTCCGAAATGATGCGGGCGGCTCCGTCCGTGTCCTCCAGGACACCACCGCGCGTCCAGGACGCGACCGCGCTTTTTACCCCGTTGAGGTGAAGTGCCTGGTATCCCGCCGCAATGATCTGCGGTGGATTGACCGATTCGGCTGCTGTGGCGGGGCGGGGGACAAGCGCTTGGGCCGCAAGGAGAATGGCAATGGAAAGAAATACGTATGGCGGTCTATTCTTGTTCATGGTCTTTCTACCTTGGTGGAGCGAACATCGAATATTCAACATCGAAGTAGGGCTGATGTTTCCTCGATAACTGATTCCCGGTGATTTTGAAATCCTTCCGTTGCCGGAGGACGGAAAGAAGCCCGCATGCTGCAATCGTGTTGAAGTTCGGAGACTGCAACCGGAGAACCGTTCAGGTATTCGTGCCGCGCAACTGGCCGGCCGGCTTGCTGTCGATGATCGATTCGCACTTGAAATCAATGACCGCGCCGCCCTCTTCATCGCAGTGCCTTCCCAGGATGATTCGGCCTTCGCCGGAGAGCGCGACATCCTCCCGCCGGAGCCGCACGGTCCGGCCCTGAACCAGGGCGTAGGTTCCGTTGGTGCTGGAGTCGACCAGGACGAACTTCCCGCGGCGCCACTCGATTTTCGCGTGCTCCCTCGAAACCAGTTGCTCATGCACCGTGAGGTCCGCCCGCCGATAGCGTCCCATCATAAAGGGCTCGCAATGCTGTTCCAGGACATGTGCCTCTTCCCTGTACCGGAGGACGAGCCTCGTCCTGGCTGTCTCCATGTTGAACAGCCCCGACAACATCCGCGTGGTTTCGCCTTCCTCCCAGACCACCTCGTGAATCTCGATTTCATGCTGCTTTCCCTTCACCGCCGTGGTGTCGAGGTGTCTCGTCGAGTTTTGCAGCCTCATGGGGAGCGCATTCACGGTTTCGCGCGTGGTGATAATCTGCCCGCCTTTGGCAAAGCTCACCATTCTTGCCGCCACGTTGACCGCGTCGCCGAATACGTCGTCAGCTTCCTGGATGGTCGCTCCGTATTGCAATCCAACTTTTATGCTGAGGGCAGAGCTCTGTTCCCCAGCGCCGTGGACCCCATGCGAAAGAAGCTCCTGGAATTCGATCGTTGCCTGGACTGCGCTTTCGGCGGAGGGGAAGATGCAGAGAATCTCGTCCCCGATTGTTTTGACGACCTTTCCACCGTATTGTCTCGTAACCCCCTGAAGTTCACCAAAGCAATTGAAAATTACCTCGCGTGCCGCGGAGTCTCCGAGGGTTTCGTAGAGCCGTGTGCTGCCGCAGATATCTGCGAAGACGACCGCTCCTGTGGTCTGGCTCGATTCCCGTTTCACTGCAGGCGCTTTCCCTGGATGGGATGATGATTATTTTGGCACCGGGTATTCAGGAAAACGAACCAAAATTGCCCGCTAAACAAAAAAATCAAAGGCTTTGGCGAACAGCCGAAACGGCGGTAACGAATCCGTTTTCATCCATGAAAAAGACTTTCTTCTCTGTCACGACGCCGAAATTGCCGGCCTGTGCCTGATAGGTGCAGACGACGCGGTATTCTCCGTCGCCTTGGATCACATCGGACCAGTCCAGAAATTGGAGGGAGGAGGGATTGCGGAGCGTACGGCGAAGATAGTCTTTGACCTGCCGAACGGAGTGGTCTTCCGGGTCGTTCCTCGGTGGTTCGACGACGACCAGTTGCCGGTCGTCGGATCCCTTTTCCATCTGGGGAGAGGGCGGCGGGGTCACAGGAGTCGATGTTGTTTCTTCATATGCGCGGCGTTCCTTCTGAACGGCCCGCAATGCATTGTAGTGCGCATATGGCCTCGCGTAGAGCGTGGCCAGGCTTTCCTTCGAAAGCATTTCTCGGGGGTAGGTGATTTTACCGGAGGGGACGCCCAGCACAACCTGGTTCGTCTCGATGGACACCAGGGTGCCAGGGATTCGTTTCCCGCTTGGAAATGAAATTTCGATTGTGTCCCCGGGACCCGGTGGCATGAACGCGTTCAGGAATTCCCCGTAGTTGTCCCGATACCGGGATCGCCAGTCGGGCTCAGTCACCATGGCCGGGGAGGGAACTGGAGGTGTGGCCGGAACCGGGGCGGTCTCAACGGGAATCGGGGCCCCCTCGACCTTTTCCGGCTCTGCGCGGCGTTCGCAGGAGGCGGAAAGCAGGCAGGAGGCGGTCGCCATGAGGAGCGCCAGCGGGCCGAATCGATCGTCTGCCCTCCTGGACCGGTTGTTCCGCTGAGAATTCCCAATCATGCCCCATTCTGGCTCTCCGTCCGCACTTCATACAGACAATTTCAGCCGCACGGCATACCACAGGTCGTCCCCTGCATGAAGCAATGAATTCTGATCAATCAGGAGGACATATGGGAACCTCTGGGTGTGCAGACTCGAACTGTCCGCGTGCCCAATGCTTCCAGATCTTTTTGGGCAAAGGCGACTTGCCGGGGACAGGGAAGGGGGACTCTTTTTCGTCGCATGCCGACGGATACGAGGGTATCTAGGGAGGGGAAGGAGGAATTCAGGTGACCGGAAAAAAAACGTTTAGACGATTCGACGGGCGGGCCGAGGATGATCTCAGGCCCGTCTCGCTGCGCGAGGGGATTGCGAAGGCAAGTTCGGGGTCGGTGCTTATGGAGATGGGCAACACGCAGGTCATCTGTGCTGCGAGTGTGGACGAAGATATCCCGCGCTGGATGCGCGCGCAGAACGTGGAGGGAGGATGGGTCACTGCGGAGTACAGCATGCTGCCGTACTCAACCTCTGATCGTTCCCGTCGCGAATCCACCGCCGGGAAAGTGGGGGGACGCACGATGGAGATCCAGCGCCTGATCGGGAGGTCCCTGCGCGCGGTGGTGGACCTGAAGGCGCTTGGGAAAAGGACGGTCTGGCTGGATTGCGATGTTCTGCAGGCGGACGGAGGAACCCGTACCGCATCCATCACGGGCGCGTACGTTGCCCTCCGGCTCGCCGTGGAGGAATTGCTCCGGCAGGGGCGGTTGGATGAGGATCCGATTCGCGATTCCGTGGCCGCCGTCAGCGTTGGTGTGGTGGACGGTTGCCCCCTGCTGGATCTGTGCTACGTGGAGGATGTCACGGCGGAGGTGGACATGAACGTGGTCATGACTGGAGCCGGCCAGTACGTGGAGATCCAGGGTACGGCGGAGTCCGAACCGTTTTCCCCGGACGTCCTGGGGGAATTACAGCGGCTCGCCGCGGTGGGAATCGGGCAACTGACGGAGATCCAGGAGAAAAAGCTGAAGGGGAAGTA
>CAZTAB010000399.1:0-2429 GCA_964611475.1 uncultured Verrucomicrobiota bacterium
ATTAGAAGGGCCAAAAAAAATGTACAAACATCTGACCTACAGATATTTATGATAGATAACTCTAAATATTTAGAACCGCCGGATCAAAAACTCATTGAGGACTTAAATCCGCAACGCTCGCTGATCGTGCTGAACAAGAGCGATTTGGGTCGCTGCGTGGACACCCGTCGATTGGGTGGATTCCCCGTGATTGAATCCGCCCTGATTGGCGGCGAGGGTCTGGGCCGGATTCGAGCCGCGTTGGACTCCCGGCTCACGGACAACCTGGGCCTGACTGCGGAGCCCCATGCGATGATTTCTTCGAGACATTGCAGCTTGCTTCAAAAGGCCGGCGAACTTGCCGCCGAAGCCTTGGATAATCTCCCCGATGGGGATGAAACGGAGGAAGTGATCGCCGCCTCCACCCTTCGCTTAGCATTGGAGTCATTGGGCCGCATGACCGGAAGGGTCTACGAAGAGGAGCTTTTGGACAGCATTTTCTCCCAGTTCTGCATTGGGAAATAGACATCCATCTGGAATCCACGCCATGGTGAAAGACCAGTCCACATATGAAGTGATCATCGTCGGCGCGGGTCATGCCGGCTACGAGGCCGCACTCGCCTCCGCCCGCATGGGTGCGGCCACCGCCCTGCTCTCGATGGACGCTTCAGCTATCGGGCGAATGTCGTGCAATCCATCGGTGGGTGGTATCGGGAAGTCGCATATTGTTTGTGAGCTCGATGCTTTGGGAGGGGAAATTGCGAGGAACACCGATTATTCGGGTATCCAGTTTCGCACACTCAACACCCGCAAAGGGCCCGCTGTACAGGCCCATCGAATTCAATGCGACAAATCTGTATTTCCGCTGCGGATGGCAGAGGTGATTCGCGGTACCGATCACCTGCAGGTCATCGAGGCCACTGCCGCGTCGATCCGAGTTCGGCAGGGCCGCATTATCGGGATCGTTCTGGAGGACGGCACGGAGCTCAGGGCGGAGGCGGTTGTGATGGCGACGGGAACCTTCCTTCGTGGACTCATCCACATTGGTGACCGGAAGATTTCTGGAGGACGGGTTGGGGAAAAATCGGCGGAATTGTTGAGTAATTCCTTCCTAGGTCTTGGTTTTGAACTAGGACGGCTGAAAACGGGCACCCCGCCGCGTCTCCACCGCGACAGTCTTGATTATGATCGTATGGAGCGGCAGCCTGGGTTCGACCCGCCTCCGTTCCTGTCTTGGTCGGCCCGCCAGGAATGGGACATGTTCCACGTGGAACAAGGGGGGGGCGGCTCCTCTCATCCGGTAATGTTCCACGTGGAACATTCAGCCACGAGGCCTTGGGTGCCAGGAACGGATCAGATTAACTGCTACCTGACCCATACGAATGCGCAAACCCATGAAATCATTGAGAGGAACCTCAAAAACAGTGCCATGTACGGTGGTATGATTGAGGGCACCGGGGTTCGCTACTGTCCTTCGATAGAGGACAAGATTGTGAAGTTCCCGGACCGGGACGGCCATCACGTATTTGTCGAGCCCGAGGGGCGGAAACTGTTAGAAATCTATCCCAACGGGACGTCAAACAGTCTGCCTGAAAAGGTACAGATGGCAATGATTCGTAGTATTCCGGGGCTCGGCCGGGCGGAATTTCTCCAGCCCGGGTACGCAATTGAATACGACTTTTGCGACCCCACACAGCTCGATCACACTCTTGAATCAAGGCTTGTAGAGGGCCTCTACCTCGCGGGCCAGATCAATGGTACCACCGGATACGAGGAGGCGGCCTGCCAGGGATTCATGGCGGGCGTAAATGCAGTACTCAAGATTCGAAAGGCCCCCCCCTTGATTCTTGGGCGAAACGAGGCGTACATCGGAGTCTTGATCGATGATCTGGTGACGAAAGGCACTGACGAACCGTACCGGATGTTCACTTCCCGGGCAGAATACCGGCTCCTGCTTCGGCAAGACAACGCGCCATACCGGATGATGACTCATGCACGCCGCCTCGGGATCGCGCCCCGGGGACAGATCGAGGATCATGCCAGAACCCAGAGCGCCTATGAGTCGGAAATCGAGCGCCTGCGGGAAACTCGCGAGGATGGTATTTCGCTGGCGCAGAAACTCCGGCGTCACGATGTGGGATACCACGATCTGCCCCATCCACCGGCACACCTTTCGGAGGCTACGGTGAGACAGGTGGAGATCTGGCTGAAGTACGAAGGATACATTGAGCGGGAGAGGCAGAAGATCCAACAGGCCGCGCGCCTGGAGAAGGTGCGGATTCCCCTCGACTTCGACTATCATGCGGTGACGGCCCTACGCCGGGAGTCAATGGAGAAACTGGACCATGTTCGACCGACCACTCTCGGCCAAGCTTCCAGAATCTCGGGCGTCAACCCCTCAGATGTTTCCATCCTTTCCGTATGGTTGAAAAGGTCGGGAGATACAAACT
>CAZTAB010000400.1:0-1761 GCA_964611475.1 uncultured Verrucomicrobiota bacterium
GGGAAGCACGCCGGGCACCGGCGACAGATTGCCCATTGCTGCGGACGCCACCGCCGAATCCAGCCCCCGCTATCGAGGAAACGTTTCCATCCCATGAGCGTTTCATGAGCTCAGCTGGATCTTCACAAGCATTCCACCAGCTGCTCCCGGTTTAACGGTTTTGGACATGGTGATCCGCAATTGGAGACCATCCTGCTTCGAGCGTGTGGCCGGAGGCGGCGGTTTCTCGACCGCTGCCGGGCAATGCGCGATACGTCACGACGTCCGTCAAGCCACGCCGGAAATTAAATGGCTTCGCCACGCCCGGTTAGCAAAGGGTCATCTGATCGATTGGAGCAACATTCGCAAGGAACCTGCCCCATGGCTTGGGCTTCCAGGCCCGAGCCGCGCAAAGGAAGCTCATGGTTCAACACACGCTTTCTCTCGGATGCCACTCCATTCCGACTGGAATCGAACGGCCCGATCGAGTAGGTTGGACAACTGTGCATCCTCAAGATGCTGAAAGCATGACAATGCTCAATCTGAACCTGAATGCGGCTCGGAGTTCCATCACCAGGTCCCTGGCTCTGTTGGGGTTCTTTTCCTTGCCCCTCGCATGTGTCGGCCAGACCGCGAAGGTCGGCGTTTACTACTTTGAAGGGTGGTATCATGACACGCCTGAAGCTGTCGCCGCGTTTGCCAACACAGAACTGAGAAACGATTTCCCGGAACGGGAACCGACTTGGGGTCGAGGATTGTGGCGAGGCGACACGGCAGCGGTCATGGAGCAGCAGATCGACCTGGCGGCGGACCACGGTATCGCGTTTTTCAGTTTCGATTGGTATTGGTATGGGAGTCCCTCGGCAACAGCGAACGACGGGATCAACTCAGGGCTGAAGAATTTCATGCTGGCATCGAACCGCAGCCGCATGGAATTTAACATCAACATTGTCGATGTTGCGCCCACCACAATCGACAATGACGCAGAGTGGGTGCAGGTAGCCGACATGCTGTTGCCTTACCTCACCGATTCGCAGTATTTGCGCGTTGGCGGCAACCCTTTGATTACCAGCTTTAACGCCGCCGGCATGACGCAGGCCAACTACGACTACTTCCAGCAGATCGGGGTTGCGGCTGGCCTTGCCGCGGTGGAGTTCGCAGCAAACGTGGCGGGCTCCGCGTCGTTATACAGTCATGTGACCCGGTACAATGCCGTGCCCGGGTGGGGCGCAGGCGAGACGGAATATCCATACCTTTCGCTCACGGATTATGTTGAAGGAAACGACACGTGGGCCGATGGCGTTTGGAATACCGATACACAAGGTATTGTTTCACAATTCTATATTCCGACGATCATGGCAGGTTGGGATGCGCGCCCCTGGAACACGCCCCCAACCTGGTATTTCAATCCCAGCCGCACACCGGCCGCGGTCGGAGCGCATCTTCAGAAAGCGATCGACTTTCTCGATGACAACCCAACCCTGGCCACGCCCGAGCGGCTTGTGATGATCTACGCCTGGAACGAATATGGTGAGGGCGGGTATATCGCGCCGACTCTCGGCGATCCGAATGGCCTCTACCTGGACGCAATCAAGGCGGTGCTGTCGCCCCCGCCCCCACCGCCCGCTGACTTTGACTTCCCCTGGGGCGCATCGGCGGGGGTTTTCTTTCCTTCGCCGGGCCGGGGCCTTCTTGAAAGGCCTAATGACGAGGTACTGGCGCACCTGTACCTGGCCCCGGACGGGGTGATTGACGAGACGATTCTTCCGGGGGGATCGACCG
>CAZTAB010000401.1:0-1878 GCA_964611475.1 uncultured Verrucomicrobiota bacterium
TATGCGAGCGGATGAATTCCCCGGTCATCCTGATGAACGGACCGGGAGAGTTCCCCCTCGTCTCTCCGGCAGCCATCGCTGCAACCATCCGGGGCATTGGTGAACCATTCGACGTCCATGCCGCCATTCATCTGGACCATGGTGATTCGATCGAGAGGGTCGAGGCATGCATTGACGCGGGGTATACCTCGGTGATGCTGGATTATTCGGAGCGCCCGTTCGACGAGAATGCGGCAGCGCTGAAACAGGTCGTCGCCATGGCCCACCCTAGAGGAATCACGGTGGAAGGCGAGATTGGGGCCGTGGGGAAAATCGACGACATTACGACGGAGGGCGGCCGCGAAGCCGCCATGACCGATCCGGAGGAAGCCCGGCGCCTCGTGGAACTCACGGGCATCGACGCCCTGGCGGTTTCGTTCGGAAACGCGCACGGGAACTACACGAAGGCGCCAAACTTTGATTTTCCACGGCTGGAGAAGATTCGCGAACGGGTGAAAATCCCGATCGTCCTCCATGGAGGCTCCGGCACGCCCGATGCCGACATTCACCGCGCCATCGATCTGGGAATCGCAAAGGTCAACGTCGCCAGCGTGCTGGACCGCGCGATCCGCGAATCCCTTCTCGAACAGTGGAACGCCGGCCACAATCTCTGGGTTGCCACTGCCCAGGCCGAAGCCATGCGGCCAATCGAGGCCATCGTGAAGGAATGGATCCTCCGCCTCAAAGCGGAGGAAAAGGGAAACGGAATGTAAACATCGCCGTTTTGTCGCGGCTTTCCAGTTTCGTGTGTTTCGAGTATTTGGTGGTTCATCATGCAGAATGTGGATGTGCTTGGTTTCGGAATCGCGACCCAGGACTACGTAGCCAACGTGGAGGCATGGCCCCGGGAAGGATCTAAGGCCCCGATGACGGGTCTATCCCTCCACGGCGGCGGGCTGGTTGCAACCGCCCTCGTTGCCGTGGCGCGACTCGGGGGTACCGCGTCCATCGTCGCGAAACTGGGACATTCGGATGTGGCAAACGCCGTCGTCGACGGACTGGTGAAGGAGGGCATCGATACATCCATGGTCGTGCGTGAAAACGGGGCAGAGCCCATTGTCGCCTTCGTGTTCGCGACCCGGAACTCCGGCGAGCGGACGATCTTACACAGCAGAGACGACCTCCGCTTTCCGGAACTGCATGAGTTCCCGGATCCGGAGTGGCCGAAAAAGGCCTCCTGCCTTCTTCTCGATCACTATCCGCGGGACCCCTCGATCGATGCGGCAAAGGCGGCGAGGGAGCAGGGAGTCCCGGTCGTCGTCGATTTCGAACGGGATTGGCCTCACGTCCACGAGGGCCTCTCGCTGGCAACACATATCGTCTTGAGCCAACCCTTCGCCGCCTCAATGACCGGCGAGAAAAGTCTATCGGGAATGATGAAAGCCCTGCGCACCAGCACCGAGCAGACGATCATCATCACCCGGGGTCGCGCAGGTTGCGTCGCATCAACGCCGGACGGGGACTTCGAGCAACCGGCCTTCGAAGTCGATGTCGTGGACACGACAGGATGCGGGGACGTCTTCCACGGCGCCTATGCCTTCGCCGTCACACGGAAAATGGATTCTCCCGATGCAGTCCGTTTCGCCTCAGGCACCGCCGCCCTCTGCGCCACCCGCCTCGGCGGCCGCGACGGCATCCCGACTCGCCCGGAACTCGAGAAATTCCTGGCCGGACAAAATCCCACGTGACCGAAGCCGCCAGACCTCCGGGTTCCGGCAATGTTCCCATTCAGCGCAAGCGGCTGTTTAATCTTGCGCTGTTCGCCCTCTCTGGCGGGCTCATTGCCATCACCCTGAAGGTGTGCTTCCGGGCGGGATGGGATGCGAGCCCCATGGCTCT
>CAZTAB010000402.1:0-3859 GCA_964611475.1 uncultured Verrucomicrobiota bacterium
TCGATCTTTTCAGTTCGTCGACCCCGATTTCCTGGTTCTTGTGCACCATGATCTGGTCCGCCTCCGTTCCGATGCCGCAGAAGTGTTCGTAGTCGATTAGATCCCGGATGGTCGGGTTGTTGCCGCAGATCGGGCAGTCCGGATCCTTGCGCAGTTTCATTTCCCGGAATTTCATACCCAGGGCGTCGAAGAGAAGAAGTCGCCCCATTAATGAATTTCCTGCCCCCAGAATTAATTTGACCGCCTCAGTGGCCTGGATGATTCCGATGATGCCCGGTAGGATTCCGAGCACGCCACCTTCAGCGCAACTGGGAACCAGCCCCGGTGGGGGTGGCTCCGGGTACAGGCAGCGATAGCAGGGTCCCTTTTCCGCCCAGAAAACTGATGCCTGTCCTTCAAACCGAAAAATGCTTCCGTACACGTTCGGCTTCCCGAGCAGGACGGATGTGTCGTTTACCAGGTACCTCGTCGGGAAATTGTCGGTACCGTCAACAACGATGTCGTATGGCTTCACCAGTTCCATGGCATTGTCGGACGTAATCATGGTTTCATGCGTATCCACCTGCACGTGGGGGTTGATCTCGGTGATGCTTTCGCGGGCTGAGTCGAGCTTCGGGCGTCCCACGTCTCCGGTTCCGTGGATGATCTGGCGCTGAAGGTTCGTGTGATCAACCACGTCGAAATCGACCAGACCAATGCGCCCCACACCCGCGGCGGAGAGGTACAGGGCGAGGGGGGAGCCGAGGCCGCCGGTTCCGATACAGAGGATGGATGCCTGCTTCAGCTTGCGCTGTCCGGCGATTCCCACCTCCGGCATGATCAGATGCCGGCTGTAGCGTTCGATCTCCTCGTTGGAAAGCTCTATTCCCTGTCCCGTCACGATGGCATCAAGAATGCCCACCTCGGTTCCGCCCGCCACGGCGGGGACGATGGTGATCACGTCGCCTTCCCGCAGCTCTGTGTCCCGGTTCTGAAGATAGCGGACGTCGTCGTCATTCACGTATATGTTCACGAAATTCCGGAGCGAGCCATCCTTGGAAAACAGGTGCGGTTTGAGGTCTGGAAAATCCGAAGCCACCCCCTGCAGGATCGCATCCACGGTGTTCCCGGGGATATGCAAGGACTCCTGCCCTCCCGCATAGCTCCGGAGTGCGGTCGGAATTTGAACTTCGATGACCATGATGCGCTTCCTCTACTCGATGGGTTCTATCTCTTGCTCGTCAAATCCGGAACGATCGTGGCGGAGGACCCAGGAGGTGGCCTCTGCACCGCCACCGTCACGGACTGATACTATGACGTAAGAGTACCACGGCCATGCGTGATCTTCATCATATTGTGACGGTCGGGCCGGTGCGTTCGGGTGAGAATGATAAAAGCCGATGATTTCCGCGTTTTCCCCGGCCGCCTCTTTCTGTGCGGCAAGATAGTTCTCGGCCGTGATCAGGAACCGGTTGTGGCGCGCGGAGTCCTCGCGCTCGTTCAGGGCCGGCCGCAACTGGTGGACCGTCCGGCTGCCGCCGTTGGCATTTCCCAGCAGGAAGCCGCAGCACTCGTGGGGAAAGGCCTCTTCCCCCTGCCTGCGGATTTCCCGCAGCAACTCTTTCTTGACCTGCAGGCTCACTCGTTTCCCTCGTCCCAGAAATCGAATCCTAGATACTTGTGGCCACTATCGCACAAAATGGTGACAACCACCCCGTCCTTCAGTGTTTTGGCAACCTCAAGGGCCGCCGCAGCGGCGGCTCCGGCGGAGGGTCCCACCAGTAGCCCTTCCTCGCGTGCCAACCTCAGCACCATTGACTGAGCTACTTCGGTTTCTACTGTGGTTTCCTCGTCGCTCAGGGCGTCGTCGTAAATCCCGGGAACGATAGAGGTCGGGAGATGTTTCAAGCCTTCCAGGCCATGAAACGGGGACAACGGCTGAAACGAAATTACCCGAATCTCCGGTTTGGCCTCCTTCAGGAAGCGGCTGGTCCCGGTGAACGTTCCCGTGGTGCCCAGTCCCGCCACGAAGTGGGTGACTGCGCCGTCGGTCTGCTCGAGAATCTCCGGGCCGGTGCCCCGGTAGTGGGCCTGCCAGTTGGCGTCATTCATGTACTGGTCCGGATAAAAGTAGCGGTCAGGATCCTCCCCGATCAGTTCCCTGGCCTTGAGGATCGCGCCGTCCGACCCCTGCGTCGGATCGGTGAAAACAAGGTCGGCGCCATGGGCCCTGAGAATTCTCTTGTGCAGATGGCTTACGTTCCGCGGAATGCACAGTCGAACCGGGCAGCTCAGCGCCGCGCCGATCATTGCATAGGCGATTCCCGTGTTTCCCGAGGTCGCGTCGAGGATCGTTCGGCCCGGCGTGAGTCTGCCGGACTCAATGCCATCGCGGATCATGCTCAGGGCCGGCCGATCCTTTACTGATCCACCTGGATTGCACCACTCTGCTTTTCCGAATATCCGGACCGGCGCGACTTCGCGCGAGAGATTCGAGAGTTCAACCAGGGGCGTGTTGCCGATACACTTCAGGATGCGGCTCGCACGGAGTCCGGGGGCGGCTTCTGGCACTGGGATCTCGCTCATGTCCAAGGGGATCATGGCACCGGATACTAGATCACCCCTATCCGGAGGACCAAGCCGCATTTGGATTGTTCCCCAAAGATTTTCGGGTTTACCCCGAGCCTGCCGGAGCGGGTAGCGTCGCCGGAGCCTACGGATTCATCGCCTGCAGGGCCTTTTCCGTGTCCCCGGCATAGGCGTCGAACGCGTCCCACTCCGGCCGCGAGGCTTTTCCCAGCTTGTGGGCGAAACTTTTATCCAGGCTTCCGTCAAAGCCCTCAGGATGCGTGAAGTAGTCTATGGCTCCATCCAACCGCAGGAAATTGTATCCGGTCTGGTGGCCCTCGGTTACCGCCAGCACGCCATCGAAATCACCGAAGTGATCGGCAAGGATCGTGAAGTTCTGATCGAGCAGCGATGCCATCCGGTACCTTGGAATGACGTCCTGCCACTCTTTCCGGTAGAGGTATTCTGACTGGATCTGGTCTGCATCCTGGGCCGAGGCCAGAAGAGGCTCGTTGAATTTCCGCGCGAGAGGCTGCTGATCCTCACCGGGGGGGGTGAGATCACCCGATTGACTGGGGCACCAGTAGACGGACGTCTCCCCGAGGTAGGCGAGCAGGTGGCCGTGATTCCGGTATCCACCTTCACGCCAGATTGTATGTCCATACCATCCATAGGTTGACGACTCCGGTATCGGCAGCAGGAACCCGTCCGTTTCCTTGCCCCCCACCTGTTGTGGCAGCCAACCGTTATTATCCGCAGCAAAGAGCCCGAACGCGGAGCCAAAGGCCTGGAGATTCGACTTGCATGCCGTACGTTTGCTCTTCTCGGACGCAGCCGACATCGCGGGCAGAAGAATGGCTGAAAAAACGGCAATGATGCCAAGGATCACAACCAACTCAATGAGGGTGAACGCGGTACAACAGGTCCCCGACTGGTGCCTCTGGAAAAGAATCCGGCCAGCCGAAACCCGGTGATTTCCCCTTCGGTTTTCCATCGAGTACGCCTTTCCCCGCCGACCTTCTGACGTCCAATATACCCCCACAAGCGCACCCGCTGCACGTTTATTCACTGCAAAAGCATGGGAATTCCCCGGGGCGATTGGAGGAAGCTTATTTTCCTAGAGTTTTCATGGCTTTCAGGGATATTTGTGATTCCCGTCGGGCCCGGGTGGAGAGCGTCGATGACAAACGGCACCATTTTTGGATTTCTATACCTTTTAATAGAATTGCTGGGGATTCTCTCGGCCATGCACGCGGTTGTTCATGCCCGTACGTCGCAGGGATCCATCGCCTGGGTGATTTCCCTGGTCACT
>CAZTAB010000403.1:0-2584 GCA_964611475.1 uncultured Verrucomicrobiota bacterium
CCGCGCTGTACGTTAATGTCACCGGAGACTTCGATGCCCAGGTGGAGATGCCCGGGGTGTCGAGCCTGGGAGCCTGGGCGTACCGCACGCACTCGCTTGCTGCCTGGACGGCTGACGGAACGAAGGCGATCCATCTGGACACCATCCTGGGCACCTCCAACACGCGTCGCTTCCGCGACCTGGTGGGTGGCGACGATTTCGCGGATTCCGGCGGGGGAACGGACGGCTGGTTCCGGCTCGTACGCAGTGGGGAACAATTTGAGGGGTATTGGGGCACCGACGGTACCAATTGGACCTTGCTTGACACCATCGACACGTCCGGTGACACCTACGGGGATACGCTTCGCGTGGGCCTGGCAACGTGGAATGCCAGCAACTCGGACTTCGGCGCGCGCTTTGACAACTTTTCGATTGTTCCGGAACCTTCAAGCGTGGCATTGCTTCTGGTTGGAGGAGGTCTTTGCTGCTTGCGAAGGCGAAGATAGAACCCCCTTTGGACGAACCGGTCTCCGTCGCCCCTTTTGGCCGTCGGAATCCCCGCCCGGCTTGACGCGGATCGAGTTCTTCGTTGTGATCGCACAACACAGCGGTGCTTGTGGCCCTTCTTGTGCCCCGCCCCGAGAGGGGCGGGTGCAGTCTGTTTCAAGGGGCACCTGTGGAGATGGACCGGCTGGTTCCCCCTGGGTTGCGGGTCCATCTGGTTTTGAAGCGTCCCGGATGGTTGCGAGATTTTAGTGCCCCCTGTTGGGATGAGGGGTATATTGAACCCGCTTCAGCTCCTTGACTGGCATGAACGCAAGCGCCACTAGGCTTTTCATCGGAACGCTGTTTCTGGCCGTGTCGTCCGCACACGCCGAAGCGGAGGCGAGTCATCCCTTCGGCCTGCACGAGGACCATCCATACGGCGTGTTGTCGAAGGCTCACGAAACACCGCATGTCAAGTGGGCGGATCCGTACCACCGGGGCCCCATCCGCACGCTGGTCCTGGCGCCGATGTGGACGCAGCGCGAGACCGTTGAATTGGCTCAACGCCTGTCACTCGAGTTTACACCCTGGATGTGTTCATCCTACTTCGAAGTGGCTCCAGCCTATCTTGAGCACGAGGCCCGATACTTCTACCCCCCCGCCAGCCTGCTGTATGAGCACCTCGAGACTTTTCTGTCACCGAACGCGACGTACGACGTCATCGTGTTCGGCAAGCTGCGTTGGAGCATGCTTCCACCCGCCCGGAGATTTGATCTGCTGAAGAAGGTCTCCGATGGCACGGGGCTGGTCTTCGTCAATCCGCCGGTAATCGACGAGGAACTGGAGGTCGTTTTCAACAAGCATCCAACGTCCGACCGGGCGGTCATCGTCGAAGGGGTTCCGCTCGAGGCTTTGCCTCGTCTACGGAGCCCTGCCCCCGAGCGGCTGATTCGCACGTCGATGTTCGGCAGCGGAAGAGTGGTGCGAATAACCTATGACGAACCGCTCATGGTTTCGCAGGACGGGTATGCCTATGACGGGCTGATCTTCCTTCACAGCCTGACGCCCCGGTGGGTCGATCCGGACTACCAGTCCCGCTGGACGATCGACCACGAACCGGAGCTCGAGGTGTTCTACTACGACTACTACCAGAGCCTGCTCGCCCGCGCCGTGCTGTGGGCCGCCGGCAAGGAGCCCACGGTGCGGATGACCGAGCTGTCCACCGAGCCGGAGATGGATCGGGAATCATTGTCGAAAACACCGATTCGCTTGGTTCTGGACCAAGGGACGTCCGGCCCGGCAACGGTGTACATGAAACTACAGGTGCGGAATCCCCGGGGAGAGGTCCTCGCAGGAGAGGGCAGAGTCCTTGAGTTTGGTGACACGGGAACCGCCACCGCAGACATTGCCCTGCCTGAGCTGCCCGCGGGCACGGCGTTTGCCGACATCTGGATCAAGGAGACAAAGGGTGGCGATACCCTGAACTGGGGAAGCCTGGCGTTCGAGGTGCAGGCCGATATCGACATCCTTGATCTTCACCCGGCACAGGCTTCATTCAATCGCGGAGACCTGATTGCGGGTTCATTGAGCACAAGCAGGCCGCTGAGGGAGGACGAATACCTGGAGGTGAGCTTGTGGGACAGTCTTGGGCGGGAACTTGCGCGGTCGCACCCGAACCCGCACGGGAACTTGGCCGACTTCACGCTGGGAACCGCCGATCCGCTCGCCATTCTGCACGAGTTCAAGGTCGCCGTGAAGCAGGCGGATCGCGTCATCACCGAATCACACCATGCGTTCCCCGTGCGGAAGGGCAGTGATCCATACGACTTCAATTCCATACTGTGGTCGACACCGAAGAACGACATCATCAACCACTATATGCTCCTGAAGCTGGGCGAGGCGGACGAGGGAGACGCTATTGACGTCTCATGGCGTGGGCATTTGCTCAACAATGCCCTGCCGAAGGGCGTCGACCCGGCCCGGGTGTTTGCCCGGGAGGTGGAACTCGAAAACAAGGTTTTCAATCTTGCCCGCGCCAACCTGCAAATTATGGGATACAACTATCGGTTTGGCGTGCTGGTGGGCGATCAACACCATCGTCTGAAAGGCCCGTGTTTCA
>CAZTAB010000404.1:0-6043 GCA_964611475.1 uncultured Verrucomicrobiota bacterium
CTTTCGGAGTACCCCATGAAGGTTATTCGGCGTCCCCGAACGGGAGTACAAAGGAAAGGGCCAAGCTTGCGCGGGTTTGATCGGGCATTAATGCCCTATGCTCGCGGCCACGGGGGCTCCGGTGAAAAGTTGCACCATTGATCGAGGATGCTTTTCCATTTCGGCTGGATCGCTCGCGTCCAGTCACATGTCTCCGCAACAAGAGCTTGGCCTGCCCGGGCCAGCGACCTGGATCGAGACGGATCCTTGGCCAGGGCCAGGATTTCTTCTGTGAATGCTGACGGTTTGGCGATTATAAGGTGCATTCCGGATTCGACGGGTATTCCCTCTGCGGCTTTTGCCGTCGCGACCACTGGCTTTGCCGCCGAGAGGAACTCGAGGATCTTCAGCCGTGTTCCGGACCCGGTAAAAATCGGGGCGAGGCAGATCGACGCGCCATCCAGGTACGCCTGCAGCCGCCGGTCGTCCAGCGATCCGGCGAAGGCAATGTCCGGGTGAAAGGATGACTTCGGGACCGGCGCGCCGCAGACGATCAGCTTGAATGTACCGGGGGACCGCTGTTGGAGCTCTGGCATCACCGATGCGTTGAGGAAGTCAAGCGCGCGGATATTCGGCTCATAGTCGAGTTTTCCCATGAAGAAAAGGGGGGTCCGGCCGGCTGCGTTCGATTGCCAGAACGTATCGTTTGAAAGCAAATCGACGTTCGGTGGCAAGGTCGGGGTGTCGACGCCATTGGGCACGACGGTGACTTTCGAGAGGGGGACTCCATACAATTCCACAAACAGGGAGCGGTCCCGCTCGGAACAGGTGAAAAGGTGGTCGACGCCCCGAAGGGTTCGAGCTTCCTGGGCTTTCACTAATTTCGTGAAGGGATGTCGTTTCCCATACCGTTCTGCCATTGCGATTACGTTGACGTCATGTGCATCAAGAACGACCGGAAGGTCCTTCAGCCCGTGTACGACGGGCTCCCCCCAGATGGAAGTGAGGATCGCACAGCCGGGAGAATGGTTTAGCAGGAATTGCCTGGCTATTTTCCGGTTCGCGCCTAGGTAAAAGTTGAAGATGCCACAGTTGATCCTGATTTTACGCCGACCGAGGTCGATGGGATAAGGAACGGTGATGTGTTCAGGGTGATGTTGGCTGGGTTGCATCACGACGGCGTGTTGCCCAAGCGCCTTCAGCAATGCGGCGATCCGGCGTCTTCCCCCATTGTTCACGGGGACCAGCGGCCAGGTTGAAATTACTATTGCGCTCGGCATGTGATGATTCCTCGTGCAAGAGAGTTCCATGCAGGGAACGCGATGGCACGCATTTTGTCGCGCGAGGTGGTCGGAGTTCTTGCTTCCTGGGGGTAACCGAAAACATGGCGGATCGTTCTACCATGCTGCGGGCTCTCAATTTCAAGTGTCTTTCGAAGAAGTCCGGCCTCCGGCAGCTGGTCACGCGCAGCAGGGGTTGCAGAGAGGGGCGACCGGACATGACGGCCACTTACAGTAACGAAGGTTTGCTGTTCGAGTCGTTCATAACCCACGGCGGTGCCATCCACATATTCCGCACTCGCGGTTTCCCGCCTATCATGCGATGCCGTTCCCGCTTCCCTGGTTGCGGTTCGTCGTGCGGATGCCGTTTTTGAAGGGATATCGAAGCCATCGATGATCAACCGCGGCGAACGTCGCAGGCCGTCGAATTGCATTTCAATTCGGGACAATAGACACGCATTATCCCGTGGCATTGAATGAACGATGGGGAGGGCAATCCAGCGCCCCCCCCGTAACCGGCCGGCGCTGTGCCCCTGCTCGATAAACCCGCTGACCGGAAAAGCGGGCTCCTCCATGGGTGTGCGAAGCATGTCGAATGTGTTGTGCTCCGCAACTTTTACGCCACTGTCGATGCTCCTGCTCCTGCTCCTGTGCCTGTGCCTTTACCCCGGCCCACTCGGCCGCTCCAAGAGATGCTCTCCGGACTCGACCTCAATGGCGGGGCCTGCCCCGTCTAAAACTTCGTTTCCAAAAACCTTTTCCCGATGGTGCCCGCTCTTGCAGCACCGTAATCAGGATGAGGGCGGGTACGATGGTATACGACTCAAGGACAAGGCGAGTAAATTCCGGGAAAAACATTCAACCCGGGAGAGAATCCTGCGGAGAAGTCTTTTTTCGAAGGTTTTGCGCCGGTTTCCCCGTATGAACAAGCTGATGTCTCTTGTTCGAAATGGCGCGGGTGAACTTGGCTTAAAAAAAACAGGACGCCCGGACCCGGAATGTATCGGGCCCGTGCGTTCATCTTTCAATATATTGAAATCAATAGTCACCTTCGGCTTCGTCTTTTGCGCTGCCCATCACGCCGCCCCCGACGGCGCCGACGCCGGCGCCGATCGCTGCGCCTTCCAGACCGCGCCCTGACTGGTGGCCAATGATTCCACCTGCGGTCGCGCCGACGACGCTGCCAATAACCGCGCCCCGCTTCGTATTTACGGTGGATCCGGTGTTGGAGCACCCGGCGACTGCAAACCCCACCGCTGCCGTTAACAGAATTGCAAACGTACTTCTCATCGTATTTCTCCGGTTTTCACGCGTTTCCCGGCGTGTTATGAGTGAGACGACCGCCATGGGTTTTTATTCATCTGCTTCCAGCCAAAAGAGGACGGCATTCCCGAGACCGCATCGGGCCTGCCGGTGGGAGCCTTCCGTTCAGTTTAGGAAAGACGCCATTTCGGCGAGTGCGGCGACGACGCCAGCAGCTCAAAGTGAGGCGGAAAGGGCGCGGGCGAGGAGGAACCCCGCCGCGACTGCCGCAATGCACAACCCATTGCTTGCGGCCACGTACAATAATGCCATGCGCAGATCGTGAAGTCGCCCCAACATGAGGACTTCAAGGCTGTATGCTGAAAACGTGGTGAATGCGCCGAGCAGGCCGACGACGGCGAACGCTCGCAGGGTCGGGGCGCCGCTGAGTCGTTCCAACAGAACCCAGACTGCGCCGATAAGAAACGAACCGAGAACGTTCACCACCAAGGTGCCGAGGGGGAAGGAACCCTGCTGTTTCATCAGAATCACGGATAACCCATACCGGAACAGCGCGCCCAGTGCGCCTCCGGCTGCGATAGCGAACAGGATTTTCACCAGCCGCCCCCGACCCGGCTGCGCAGCTCCGCCAGTTCTTCCAGCACATCCCTTTCGTTTTGCGCATACGCCTTCACGGTGGTTGCCAGGTTCGGGATCAGATCGTGTTGGCGCTTGAGCTGCACGCCGATCCCACTCCAGGCCTCCCGGACCCGGTTCCGGAATTCCTCTTGCCGATTGTAGATATATCCCGAGTAGGACAACTGGCGGAGAAGTAGGAGTGCTATCAACCACGGTGGTAACATTTGATAATCCGTGCCGCGAATGGACCGAACCGTAGTATGCCGCCGGATCAATGGATAGGAAAAAGTCAGGGCGGGGACACCTGGGGGAAGCACTATACAGTGTTTTGAGTCACGGCTTCAGGCCCTCCAGGGTGGCTGCCTCAAGGATCTCCAGCCAGCCTCCGTCCTGCGAGCCGATCGGAACGCCGTCGTACCAGTCCCATGCGAGGAAAACGATCTTGCCCCGGCCGAACGGGATCATTGCCACCGAGGTGAAGTCGATCCCGGTGTTTTCGAATTCATACAGGCTGTGTTGCGCCGTTTCGGGCAGGGAGGATGTCAGCCAAGTCCTGATCCCGTCGTTGTTCGGCAGGGGGCTCCTGGAGTTCTCGAACATCGTCCCGGCGGTCGCCTGGGTTTTCAGTGATGACGCGCTCCCAGAGGCTTCGAGGCCGGGAGCAAGGTTCAATCCGAACACGGTATTGATGAACTCCTCGTCATGATCGCTGAACTGGCTGTGAATAAGGATGGTCCCACCGTTTGCCACGAAATTTGAAATGGTGGAGATCGCCCCGCTACTCAGCACCGGGGCCAGGCTCTGTCGCTCGAGTTCGGGGATAACCAGCGTGTCGGTCGCGGCGATCCCGGCGCTGAAGGCGCCGGCGGATACACCGCTGAACGGGTTGACCGCGTAGCCGAGTGCTACCAGCGCGGCTTCCAGATTGATGCCCTCCGAGGCGATCCCGGCCTCTTTGTCGTAGTGAACGAAATTCGGATCGGCGAAGATCGCGAGGCTGGGGATGTGTACTCGGTAGTGGCGGCGGCCGTTTTGTGGATTTCCCCCGCTGGTGGCTTCCGAGAAGTCGTCCACAAAGGTGTAGGTTCCGGCTTCGGTGTTGGTTTCAAACCAGGTGCCGACGCCGTCCCTTGAGTTGGAGAAGCCCGTCCAGACCGGCGCAGACTGGTTCGTGGGATACGAATCGACGTATTCGATGGCGTAGCGGATGGCGGGCTGGGTGGCGAAGGTAATTGCCAGATCGTTTGAGACGGATCCCTGCGAGACGTCGACGATCGCGAACACAGACGTTGAATTGTTCGGGTTGGTTCCCGCAGTTCGTTCCGCCCTATTGGGCGCTCCGTCTTTATCTGGATCCCCCAGTGCGCCGTCGATCCAATTGATGGTCCCGTTGTCGTTCGGGTTGAGGCCGTATTTTTGTTCCCAGGCATCGGGCAGCCCGTCCCCGTCTTTATCGACCCTGCGGTCCAGCACGTCGCTGACCAGGAGGTATTCGCCGGCGGACTGCTCGGAGAATATCCGGATCCGGTATGGGCCGTAGTGCTCCGCGAAGTGATGGAGCACCGCATTCTTTCCGTCGGGGGCGGAGCCGGTCTCAAGGTGGACGAGTTGCCCCGACGGGTCGTACAGTTCGATTGCCGGGTCCAGGGAATTCTGGAATTCGAAAGGCCCGGCAAACGGGGTGTGGGTTTCAATCGTCAGGCCGTCACCCCGGGCCAGCCCCACGAGAAAGTGGTCTGCGCCCGTCGCATCGTCCACTGCGCCGAGTACGCGGCCGTGCTGGCCGATGTATCGCGCTTCCTGAACCCCGTTGTTCGATTCGATTTCGAATTGGCCGTTCTCGACCACCACCAGCGTGTACCGGCCTGCGGTTCCCTCGACGGTCGCCCGGTAGGTTCCCGTGGAAGGAATGGCGGTCGGCCCGATCCAGGCCGCGAGATGCGCGGCATTCGTGCCCTCTACCAGGATCGATCCGTCCGAAGCCAACAGGGATAGACCACTGGCCTGCCGAAACTCGGAATCGAGCGCAAGGGATACGTATGCGCCCGCGTTCAGCGTAAACGAGTAGCGGTCCGCGGGGTCGGTTTCCGGCGTGCTTGAAGAGGAAAGGGTCGACTCTATGCCTTGATCGCCCGGGATTTCCGGTGGTACAGCCTCGGGCTTCGGCAGTTTCCCGACAACCGCCGCCCGGCGCAGACCGCCAGGCAGTGGAATGAAGGACAGATCGATGCTCTCCGCCACCGACACCATGTCGTTCGGGAGACCAGTCAGGCCTTCCTCCTCGACTGCCGCATTCAGGGTTATGTCTACATTGTAGTTGCCGGTGTTAGTCCCGATGCCGGAGATCGTAATGCGGTAGAATCCCGACGTGGGAATCGACAGTGTCTGAATCAGGGCGCCGGAGCCATGGGCACCGGGGACGGACGTGCCGATGAGGCTGTCCGCCGGGTTCCGAACTGAAATCTTCGGCTTGACGGTCTCCGATGATTCTACCACGACGCTTAACAACTGTCCCGTCCCGAGCCCTACGACATAACTGTCAGCATCTCCTTTGGGAAAGATTTTTGCGGAGAAAAATGGGTCGTGAACCAGGCTGCCCGGAGGTACCCTCGGAATTAAGGGAATGGGAAGCGGCCGGACGGTCGAGTCGACGGTGAAGGACAGGGCATAGTCTCCCCCCGGCGTCCCATCCCCGTCTCCATCCAGTTCCTCTCCGGAGATCCCCCTTACTCTGCCGTTCGCCAAGGTAAATACGTAGTCCCCCTCCTTGACTCCCTGAAACAATGCCGTCAGTTCAAGTCCGGTATGGGAAACGGAAAACTGGGAGGGCAACGCGGCTTTTCCTCCGTGCGTCACCAGTGGGATGGCCGACGGGTCTGTCACCGGAGCCACCTCCTCGTCGA
>CAZTAB010000405.1:0-2396 GCA_964611475.1 uncultured Verrucomicrobiota bacterium
GCGGAAACAAACTGGACCACCCAGAAGCGGTCCAGGCTGCGCTGGTCCCTCATTCCGTTGCCCTTGGCCGCCGCGGCGGCGTCGGCGAGATTGCGAACGAACGTGGCGTCGTCCGTAGCGTCCAGGGTGCCGAGATCGTCCACGGCTTCAACAAAGGCCCGCCGGTACTGAGCCACCATCAGGGTGGTGTCGGAATTCCCCAAGTCTCCCGGATTGACGTCATCGTTGCCCACGCAGGCGCCATCACCCACAACGCCGGCTCCTGGGGCGGCATAGGAATCCAGTTCGGTATGGAGAAAACGCCATACGAGGAGAACATTACTGACAAAGCTGGCGGAACCCCGAACTTCCCTTGCCTCCGGGGTCCCCGTGACTTGTTTGTTCACGATTCTCAGCTTATTGGCATTTCGCTCTGCCGTGTTCGCGCCCACGTCCTGTACGGCGTCGCGGTTCTCCAACTCAACCAGGTAATCTTTATCGCCGGAACCCACAACCCGGAAATTATCGCCCGGCTGCATCGTCACTTGAAACCCGAAGGTCTCCACCTTTTCATCGAAGGACTGCTCTTTGAGGCCCCCCGTTTCCCCATCGAACCGCCCGTCCCCATCCGGGGAGGCGCCAAGGTTGTCACGCTCGTTGGCTTCGTTGTCAACCGGATTGGCGGCAAAGGTGGGGTCATCGACATCAAAGGAATCAAAATAAATGTTCACCGCCTCGACGGGCTTCACCGTCAGGGCGACCTTGACATCCACCTCGTCCCTGTCACCGGCTTCCAGCGCGCCCCCCGACGAGACCCGCGCCCCAGGGAAAACCCGCACCGCGTTGGGGTGGAGCCCGACCGGCCAGGTCAAGACATCAACATCCAGGGTATTGCTGTGAGTGCGGCTGTTGTTCCGCCCCACCCATTCAATCTTGTCGATCCCGAGTATGGGCAGCGCTACCTCATCCCCGCGCTGCATCTCGCCACTGTCGAAGGTCAGCTTGAGCCTCGTTTCGCGCTGCTTCGTATGGGGCTTGACACCTTCCACCCAGAGTTCCTTTACCAGGGCGCCGCCGCTGGCTGTAAAATCACCAGGAACAGACAGCACCGAGCCAAGCGGATACTCCGTTTTCTTGCTCGCATCGGTCCAGACCTTGACCTTGTCTGCGCCCGCCGCGGCGGACAATTTTGCCTCGCCGCTGGCATCGGCCCCTCCCACGCGGAGAATTACCTTCACCATTTCATCTTCTCCCGGCACCTCGGAGTCGGTGGTGCCGGTGTCAAATTTTCCATCGTTATCGTCGTTGTCCAGATTGACAAACGTCTGGGCGCCCTTGCAGAGCTCCTCCTCTTCCGGGAGCATGGGGTCCGCGAGATCGATCACCTTCGGTTTATGGATTTGCAGATCGACTTTGCGCACCTTGATCTCGAGTTGCTCAATCACAGGCGGATCGTCCGCCTGGACGCCATTATTCTGGATAATGACCTTGATCGTGTCATCACCTGCAGTGTCCGGGGCCTTGTAGATCGCGGTGGAAATACGGCCCAGGGTTTCCGCACTGCCAGAATGGTCCGGGAACCCCCCCCTTGCCGCGGACCAACTATAGGATTTTTCATCGAGGACCGTGATTTTCTTGCTGTCAAATCCACATTCACCGCTGCAAATCAACTCTAACAAATCGAGGTCTGCACCTTCCGCATGGAAAATCACCCGCTCGCCGGCACAGACTTCAACCGGACCATCAGCTGACCCGGACAAGGCCAGCGGCACCGCCTGCCAGACCGGGGCGACCGGCGCACACGTACAACTGCCGGATGTAGCGGCCAGCGGGGAGCCGGGATATGTATCGACTTGCGCGCTCACGGTACGCTTGTATCCGCATTCCTTCTCGCGGAAGAACTCAAGGGTATACGTGATGCGGGCCTTTTTCTCGTTGTTTCGTGAACCCCAGACCTCCACCTGGAGCGTGACGCTTTTGGTTTGGCCAATTTGCAGGCTGGGAGGGTCGAACAGGGTGGATGGACCCACTGAACCTCTGAGCTTCCCTTCGCCAGTCATCTTCTTCCAATCATAAAGCACGGAGTCCGCAATCGGGATAATTTGCTCTTTCGTGCAAGCCAGAAAGCACGTGCAGGTGTGTTTCAACTGGTCCAGGTCCGATCCGGCAACAATCAGCGGAATGGATTCCAGTTCATCCACGACGATCTCGCCGGATTCCGGGGCAATGACGCTCGCGGTGATACCTGGCCCCGGATGCACTGCCTCACCGACCATGCAATATGTAAACCATGAGGGAATCTCCGCGACCGTGACAAGGTAGTACCGCTCCTCGTCGGGGACACTCTCATCAATCTTGGACGCCGTGAATCCTGTCGCAGTCACATCCCCTGGAAGGGGTTGCCATTGCGCGCCACC
>CAZTAB010000406.1:0-2600 GCA_964611475.1 uncultured Verrucomicrobiota bacterium
TTCAAGCGGAGCTAAAGACCCGCTGGAACAATAAAGTATTTCACACCCTGAGAGCCTGAGAATACTCAGGCTCTCTTTTTTTCGCTCACATTTTGTCCAGTCCGATTTGTTTGTTCAGTCTGATAGGGGCGACTGGCCTGACAGCGGGAGAAAAAGGCGCTATGGGCGTAAAATATGGAAGCTGAAAGTTGTGTCGGGCCGGGGATGTGGGCAATAATCAAGCAATACGTGGGAGCATCCTGTCAGGCATACGGATTTACGATCTGGATGAAGAGCCGTTTCGATCTGGTAGCTACATAATGAGGAGTGAGCAATGCGCGAGCGAAATAATTTTCTTGTTGTGGCAATATGCCTAGCGTCCGTTGCAGGAGCAGCCCGGGGAGCGCCGGTGGTGCTCGACGACTTCGAGGGATACGGGGTTTCCGATAACGCCTATCTCGATCCCACCACCGTACCCGACAGCGGCTGGTCGCGGAACGATAAGGGCGTAGGACCCGACTGGGAAGTCGCATGCTGCAGTGGAAGCGGCAATTCTCTTCCGCCGGATTACACGTACGACATGTCCGACGCCCATCTGCGCCTCCGGCGCGATGACCCGTCCAGCTCGGTCCTGGAAACCGATTTGCGTTTCGATGATATGTCGGAAGGATCGATCAGCTTCGAGGTGAACCCATCCGCCATTGGTAGTAGCGGCGAAGCATTCGAGGCAATCTTGTTTGACTCGGTGACCCAGCAGCCCTTGACCAGAGTGCGTTTCCGCACGTACGTCAACAACTTCCTGGGAGGGTGGGAAGTGTTCGCCTTTAACCGCGGCGCAGCGGCCGGAGTCTATCAGAACTCGATCGGGTCTTTCCCAGACATTCTCGACCGATGGTGGAAGGTGACGATGACGGCCGAGAGCAACTCAAACTTCAGCGTAGAAATCGAGGACATCGGCCCTACAAAGCCCGTTTCGGGATCCTCGCCATTCGGGGAAGGAGTAGTCCTGAGTGTCGACTGGACGGACGGTTCGATCGTCAGCGTTGTCGATACGCTGCGCCTCACTACGGGCTTGGGCAATGGCGCCTCCAACGACACGAAACCCACCATGATCGACAACATCATACAGGATATCGTCGTCGCAGCCCCGCCGGTGGCGATTTCAGGCCTGCAAACCGCTGGAGCGGTAAAGATCTCCTTTCCCACCGGAGTCGGGAAGGAGTACCAACCTGAGTATAGCGACGCACTTGAGCTGGACGAATGGAAGGTCCTGGGAACGGAGATTGATGGGGATGGCACCACGAACTCCGTGTTTCATGCAACCGCCGGTGTTCCGAATCGGGCTTTTCGGGTGCTGGATTTGGACCCGAAGATACCCATTCCCGTGTTAGAGGATTTCGAATACGACGTGGGAGTAAGCAATTACGTCGATATCACAACATTGAATACCAACTGGACGGCGGCGCTGCCGGAAACAACCATGGATTCTGGAACCAACGGCCCGGACTGGGAGGTCTCCTGTTGCTTTGGAGAAGGGAATGGCGTCCGGGATAATGCATTCGACGGTTCCGATGGGCAATTGAGCCTGAGGCGAGATAACAAGGCGAGGCCTCACCATTCGCAGCTCAATACCGACTTCGACATTGCGGCGCTTGCCGGCGGCCCCATATCGAACGGGACGATCGAGGTCCAGATGAACCCCTCCAGCGTCGGGACAAGCGGTAGTGTGTCGGGCGAAGCCGGCGCGATCCACTTGTCATTCCATGACTCCATCAACACTGTGGATGTGATCCGGGTTCTCTACTGGGAACTCGATGGCTCAAATTCCGGTGATTTCGAAGCATTCAATCACGACAACGAATTCCTCGGGGAAGGTACTGTCCCGAATGGAACGGCCTCGATGGACCGATGGTACAACATCTCCTTTACCATCAAGGAGTCCGCACGGGTAGATATCATCTGCGAAGACATCGGACCGGTGAGACCCGGGATTTCTTCCGGCGACCCCGCGCGCGGGATTGTATTTTCCCGCACAAATATGGATCTACCGCCGGAAGTCACTTCGGTCGATACGTTCCGCCTGACCACCGGCTCTCAGAATGGGGGAAGTAACGAGACGCAGCCCACCCGTATCGACAACATCGCCGCCGGCCCCTTCCTGAGGCGGACCGGGGACGAAATTGGCGGGCTGGAAGAACCCATGCAAGCGATGGAGATCCAATATCCCACGTTACGGGGGAATTTTTACCAGCCTCAATACACCGACGACGGGGGCAGCACCTGGTTCAATTTGGGCCCCCAGGTGGAGAGCATTATCGGCTTGACCCTCTCCGCGTTCGATCTGGTCGTTCCGGGTCGAGACTATCGGGTGCTGGATCTGCGGGAGAACCACGCGCCGGTTGCGAATGCGGGCCTGGATCAGACGGTGGCCGTGGGGGATACGGTCACGCTGGACGGAATTCATTCGTACGACCCTGATGGGGATTCGCTGTCCTATAGCTGGGTGCTTACGAGCTTGCCGGCAGGAAGTGCCGCAACACTCAACGGGACGGGAGTGGCGCGGACCTTCGTCCCCGGCCTGGCCGGAACGTACGAGGCGCAGCTTGCCGTGAGTGATGGCC
>CAZTAB010000407.1:0-4716 GCA_964611475.1 uncultured Verrucomicrobiota bacterium
GACGTTTTCTTGGCCTTCTTGGTCCCCGCGTCCTTCTTGGACCCAGAGTCCCCCTTCGATTCGGACCCGGAGCCACCCTTGGACTCCCCACTTTTCGATTCACCCGGCTTGTCAGCCTTGGCCGCGGACTTGTAACTCTCGCTCCGGTAATCGGTTTCGTAGAATCCCGACCCTTTGAACAAGATACCTGCCCCACCACTGATCAGCCGTTCCACGCTTCCCCGGCATTCAGGGCATCGTTTCTTCGGCTTGTCGGACATGGATTGGAACAATTCGAACCGATGCCCACACTTTCGGCATTGATAGTCGTACGTTGGCACTGTTTCTGACCCAAAAAATTGAGCCGGGGAATATAGCTCCAGCGGGAAGGACCTGTCAATCCCCCCAAGCCCCGCTAAAATCGTTACCCGTGAATACTTGCGTAAATTGCTGCAAATAAGCGAACATAGAACGCAGAACGGGGAACGAGAGGGACAGGAAATCCAGGCACGAACTTCAGTTAGAGCGGCACACCGGATCGTGGTGAAAGTCGGGAGCCGGGTGCTGGTACAGCGAACGGGCAGGCCCGACATCCGGCGTATGCGCTGTCTGGTCGGGGAACTCGCGGCATTACGAAAGGCAGGGCGGGAAGTGGTCCTGGTCTCTTCTGGCGCGGTCGGCGCCGGGATCGAGGCGCTGGGATTTTCGGAGCGGCCGACCACCATCCCAGATCTGCAGATGGCCGCCGCCGTGGGGCAATCCCGCCTGATGACCACATACGGCCAGTTGTTCGGGAAGCACCGGTGCCGGATTGCTCAGGTGCTTCTTACACACGACGACCTCAAGAATCGCGAGCGCCACCTGAACACCCGAAATACCATCATGAATCTCCTCCGCCACGATGTAATCCCCATCGTCAACGAGAACGACGTGGTTGCGACCGAGGAGATCAAGTTTGGCGACAACGACATGCTCGCCGCGCTGGTTTCCATTCTTGTACCTACGGACCTACTGATCATGCTGTCCACAACGGACGGACTGCGCGAACCCCAGGGAAAGGGACGAACACGCCGCGTGACCCACCTGAAGAAAATAACTAGGGAAGTAACGGAACTGGCGAACGCGAAAGCGGAATCGTTGTCGACCGGAGGCATGGCCGCCAAACTCAAAGCCGCTCGTTCCGCCTCGGAGGTGGGCATTCCGGTCGTGATCGCAAACGGCCGCAAGGACGGGGTAATCGGCCAGATCATGGACGGCAAGGATGTCGGCACGCTCATTGCGGACCAGGCAGCCCCCCAGGCGTCCCTTGACAGCCGCAAGCGGTGGATCGCGTTTTTCCACCGGGCACAGGGGACGGTCGAAATAGATGAGGGCGCGCGCCGGGCCCTGGTCGAACAGGGCAAGAGCCTGCTGCCAATCGGTATCGTTCACGTGGAAAGCAAGTTCAACGTCGGATCTCTCGTGAACATCCGCGACGCTGGCGGCAAACTGGTTGCGCGTGGTCTGGTGTACTACTCGAGCGACGACATCAGGCGCATCAAAGGCCAAAAAACAACACAAATCGAGAAAATCCTAGGAACCCGAAACTACGACGAAGTGGTCCACCGCGAAAACATGGTGCTCGTGTAGAATACTTTCCCCTCCGAACCATGGTAGACTGCGTCGAAACGAAACAAGCTCTCATGACAACGGCGAAGCAAACAGTAGAACAGGAAGTCCGCTCCATCGGAAAGAATGCGAGGGCAGCGTCTCGCGCAATGAGCCGTCTCGGAGAGGAGGAAAAAAACCGCATTCTCCTCACGATGGCTGATGAGATCGACGCAAGGAAGTCCGGCATCCAGGCGGCCAATGCCATCGATCTTGCCGCCGGCCGGGACGCGGGCCTCTCATCATCACTGCTCGACCGACTGGAAATGACGGACGACCGGGTTCGGGGAATGAGCAATGGCATCAGGGAAATCGTGGATCTGGCCGATCCGGTCGGCAAAGTGCTTCGCACCTGGACGCAGCCCAACGGTCTGGAGATTCAGAAAGTACGCGTCCCGATTGGGGTGATCGGAATCATCTACGAGTCCCGCCCCAACGTCACGGCAGACGCAGCCGCCCTTTGCTTTAAAGCATCCAACGCGGTGATTCTTCGGGGTGGGAAGGAAGCCACGCACTCCAACCACGCCATTGCCGATGCCCTGCGGGAGAGCGGAGCACGTGCCGGCCTGCCAGCCGGTACAATCCAGCTGATCCGCACGACCGACCGGGATGCCGTGCGCGTACTGGTCCAGATGACGGAGCACGTAGACATCATCGTGCCGCGGGGCGGAGAAGGATTGATCCGGGCGGTTTCAAAATTGTCCCACGTTCCAGTCATCAAGCACTACAAAGGTGTCTGTCACACGTACGTGGACAAATCCGCAAACCTGGAGATGGCCTGCAGCATCTGCGAAAACGCAAAAGTGCAGCGCCCCGGTGTGTGCAATGCAATGGAAACCATGCTTGTTCACCGGGAGGTGGCGGAAGAATTTCTTCCGCGCATATCAGAGCGACTCCAGTCTCTGGGCGTTGAACTTCGTGGAGACAAGGCCTCCCGCAATCTCGTCTCCTGGATGGCCGAAGCCACTGAAGAGGACTGGGAAGAAGAATACCTCGATATGATTCTCGCAGTCCGCATCGTTGATGATGTCGACGCGGCCATTAACCACATCAACACATTCGGGTCGCAGCACTCCGATGCGGTGGTCGCCGATTCGGAATCGGTGCAGGATGCATTCCGGCAGCGCATCGACTCCGCAACCGTCTACGTCAACGCTTCCACGCGATTTACCGACGGGGCGGAGTTCGGAATGGGAGCCGAAATAGGCATCAGCACCGACAAGCTGCATGCACGCGGCCCCATGGGCCTGGAAGAATTGACAACCTACAAGTACATCATCAACGGGTCTGGGCAAATCAAGCAGTAGACCGGATGCGGGACACCATCGATTGCCTCATTGCCCGGATCGAGGAATCGGAACCAGAACTTCAGGCACTGGTCGATGGGACCTTTCAGGCCCATCGGGTCCGAGAGGAAATTGCCTTGCTGGCGAAACGCTTCCCCGAGCCGAAACACCGGCCACCGTTATTCTGCCTGCCGGTGGGAATCAAGGACATCTACCGAGTGAATGGCTTCCCCACGCGGTGCGGAACCCGGCTGCCTTCCGCACTTTTCGGGGGCAACGAGGCGGTTTCCGTGTCGGCGCTCAAGCGGGCGGGGGCCGTGGTGGTGGCGAAAACCGCAACCACCGAATTCGCCGGATTTGCTCCGGGAGCGACTCGAAACCCGGTCGATCGATCCCACACCCCGGGAGGTTCGAGCAGCGGCTCCGCCGCCGGCGTCGCCGCCGGGTACTTTCCCGCCGCACTGGGCACCCAGACCATCGGCTCGATCATTCGGCCGGCGGCTTACTGCGGAGTCGTCGGGTTCAAACCCAGTTTTGGGCGCATTCCCACCGCCGGGATCGTGCCCTTCTCGCCTTCAGCAGACCATGCCGGCGTCATTGCAACAAACCTGGAAATGACGGAGCGGATTCTCTCCGTCCTGGCCCCAGAATGGAACCCAGCCCCTCCACAGGCGTCCCCGGTCCTATGCGTACCCGACGGACCCTATCTCGAGCAGGCAAGCCCCCGTGGTCTCGAGGTCTTTGAAGAGAACCTTGCCCGCCTGGCGGAAGGCGAATGCCAAATCCAACGCGCAAGGTTCTTTCCCGACATCGAGCAGATCAACCACGATCACTGGCGATTGATCTGCGGAGAGGTGACTCGCATCCACCAGGACTGGAGAACCCGGCACCAGAGCCTCTACCAACCGGAAACCCTCGATTACTTCGTGACCGGAAGGACCGTTGCGGACGAGGAATTGTGCCGCTTGCCCGGGAAACAATCCGCTCTGAGGGATACCGTCGAAAGGTTCATGGAACGGGACCGGATCGCGGCCTGGATCTGCCCGTCGGCTACGGGACCGGCACCCGAGGGAATTGCGTCCACCGGCGACGCCTCGATGAACCTGCCATGGACGCACGCGGGCCTCCCTGCCGTGTCGCTGCCGGCAGGCCGTGACGAAAAAGGGCTTCCACTCGGGCTCCAGATCGTCGGGCGGTTCCACCGGGACGAGGAATTGATCCGCGTGGCAGAGTGTGTTCAGAGAAGTCTTGCATGATTCCAGGCCCTCCGCCCGGGGGATCCCGAAACCCAAGAACGGTCAAACGTGATGCGCACGATCCTTCACGATCCGTCGATCCTCATCCTTCGGCCCCGTGGGCACGTCGAGCGAAATGTTGATGAGAATGCCGACCATGGCAAGGGTCATGAGCATCGAGGAACCGCCGAAGCTGATGAAAGGAAGCGTAATGCCCTTGGTGGGTAGCGATCCGGTCACCACCCCGATGTTGATGGCCGCCTGGGTGGTGATCAGAAAAGCGATTCCGAATCCAAGGAGCTTGCCAAACCGATCCTCGCAACTGTTCGCAATAAAAATCCCGCAAACAAAGAAGAGGAGAAACATGATCAGGACAGGCAGCGTGACCTGAAGCCCCAGTTCCTCCCCGAGAATGGCAAAAATAAAATCCGTGTGGGCTTCGGGCAGATAATGCCGTTTTTGCATGCTCTCCCCAAGGACGAGCACCCATAAACCCCCCGGAAAGAATTGGAGAAAAGCGGAGAATATAAGGGGTTGGAAGACCAAGGGATATTTTTAAGGGAGAGGGG
>CAZTAB010000408.1:0-3249 GCA_964611475.1 uncultured Verrucomicrobiota bacterium
AGTCGGGTTGGGAGAGGAGTTGTTGTTGAGTTGAGATTTGATGTAGTGATGGCATATCATGAGGAGTTGGTGCGGGTTTTGCGGGAGGGCGTGCGGGCGTATGTCGAGTTGGTGGGCGCGTTTCCGCCGGAGGATTTGCCCGACAAGTCCAATGTCGATGGAAGCATCGGGTACTGGTTTCCCGCGGAAGAGGAGGCGCCCCGGCTCCGGTGGATTCACTGTCCGAATGCGGGTTTTGACGACCTGCCCGAGCATGTTCTACGAAGCAAGCAGTGGACGTTCACGCACGGGGGGGGAGCGGGTGCGGTCCCGATCGCGGAGTGGACGCTGGCGTCGATGCTTTTCTTTGCCCATCGTTTTCGAAAGATTCTTCGGCACGAAGCGGACCGGACCTGGTACAAGAGCCGCGTGGCGGAGATGTCCGGCTCGGTGTTGTTCGGCGCAAAGATCGGGATTGCGGGGTACGGCGCAATCGGCCGGCAGGTGGCCCGGTTGTGCAAGGCTTTCGGGATGGAGGTGCACGCGTCCCTCGGTACGCAGGGAAAGATCCAGCGCCCCACGTATCGCACGGCGGGCACGGGAGATCCCGAGGGGAACCTGCCGGACCGGTGGTTTTCCATGGATGAGTTTACGGATCTTCTCCCCGAGTGGGACTACGTTGTTCTCTACCTCCGCGTTACGGACCGGACCCGGGACCTGATCTGCGCGGAATCCTTTCCGCGGTTCAAGCGGTCCGCGGTTTTGATCAACGCGGCGCGTGGCGCGCTGGTTGACGAGGATGCGCTGGCGGATGCGCTGAAGCAGGGCCTGCTGGGCGGTGCCGTACTCGACGTGTTCAAGACCGAGCCGCTCCCCGCCGACCATCCGCTTCGGGACGCGCCCAACCTGCTGATTTCCCCCCATTGCTCGCCGGAGGGCAAATGGTATCAAGAGGAAGTGCGGGCGAGCTTGAGGGAAAATATCCGGAGATTTTCCAGGGGAGAGCCCTTGCTGAACGTGGCGGGCGGTTGATTTTTCGAGGTGCACCGGATCGAGACGTATGCGAGAGTCGAGGGGAAGCCAAAACACCCGGATTGAACCATGTACGAACCAGTAGAAAGCTTGACCGAGCGGATGGAGCGGCGTCAGTTTGTCGCCGGCATTTTCATCCAGGATACCCGGGCGCCTTTTGTCATCAAGCTGGCGGCGAGCACAGGCCTCGACTTCGTCCTGTTCGATGGCGAGCACGGCACCTTTAGCCTGGAAACAACCGGGGATCTCATGCAGATGGCGCGGGCGGTCGGGGTCCTTCCGTTGACCCGGGTCATTTCGTCGGACTACTCGCAGTTGTGTCCCCGCCTGGACGCGGGATCGCAGGGCCTTGTGATCCCCCGTATCCGCACGGCGGAGGAAGTGAGGCAGGCCGTATCTTGCGTACGCTATCCTCCGGAAGGCGTTCGTGGCGCCGTGATGCAGAAAGGGCAATCGGACTTCGTTCCGATTGACATGGCCTCATTCATGGAAGACCACAACCGGACACCGGTGATCATTCCCCAGGTGGAGACGAAAGAGGCGGTGGAGAACCTTGATGAAATTCTCGACGTGCCCGGTGTGGCTGCCATATTCATCGGCCCGGGCGACTTGTCCATAGCGTACGGGTGGCCGGGTCAACGCAGACAGCCCGAGTTGCTCGGGATCATGGAAGGCGTTCTAGAGAAAGCGAAGGCGAAGAACGTGCCCTGCGCGATCCTTGCCGCCAACACCGCCGAGGCCATAGAGTGGCGGGACAAGGGCATGAAGATCCTTTGCGTCGGATCGGAAACCGCGATGCTGACGGCGGCGTTCAGGGGGATCACCGACGACTTGCGGTAGCCCGCATGTCTCACACTTTTTCTACTGCGATCGCCAGGAGCCTATGATTAGGCGCCGAATCACCAAACTTTTTTCGATGACCGCGGCGATCTATGCCGTGTTCTGTCCCGCCATCCTGCTTCCGGCGTTTGGCGGTGCGGTGGGCAATCCGAGCCCGGCCAACGGATGGCGGACGACCAGTGCGGTGTCTGTGACGGCCTCCAGTTCGAAGGGTTCCCGCCCGGTCATTCGCACGATCGACGGTTCTGGGATCGACATATCCGGGGAATTACACCGGGGCAGCGCGAGCAATGGCCAACCGGGTCCTTACATGTGGCTGAGCGAATCGTATAGCACACCGGTGAGTCGCCCCGGCGCGGTGCCCGGCAGCCACTGGATTCAGTTTGCATTCAACGGTGTCAAAACCCTGGGAAGCATGTGGATCTGGAATTACAACGAGAAGCCGAATGATTGGACCATTCAAGGGACGAAGGAAGCGACGATCCAGTACTCGGCGACCGGGCGCTCCAGTCCGTCGCACTGGTTTACAGCATATGATGGTCTGATCCAGAAGGCTTCGGAATGGCTGCCGGAGGCCTCTCCGTGGAATACGCCCGTTTCACAGGTGATCGACTTTGCGGGAGCGCAGGCGCGATACGTTGTAATCACCGCAGATCTCGGCACCGAGCGAAACTGGGCAGGGGGCGGGCCTGGAGAACTGGAAGTGGGATTGAGCGAAGTACGGTTTTACACGTTCAGTTTTCCCGCGTTCTCGGTAGTGGATTTGACCGGTCGGACGGGCCTCGCATTCCAGAGTGTCCTGGGGGCAATCTACCGGCCCGAATTCGCGCCGGCCGCCTCGCCCTCGAACTGGAACGGGATGGGGTTCAGCCTTGCCGGGAACGGCGGCCAGATGTTCGCGTTCGATCCTTCCGGATATTCCGAGCAACGGGTGTACCGAATCGTGAGGGAACCGTAGGGGAAAGCGGATGCAGCGTTCGATCCTTCTCCTTCGCAGAGAAGACCATGGCATGATTCACGCATGAGTTTCCGATCCACAGAGCCCGTTCGCGTCGTCGCGATGGCCATCGCGATGCTTGTGTCCGTTGGAGCGCTCGCGGCCCCCAGAGGATTCATTGGCGATACCGGGGCCGGCTGGAACACCACGAGCAAGGTATCCGCGCGGGCGAGCAGCGAGCACATCGGCGGAAGCCGGCTGGCCGTCGACGTCATCAACGGGGCCGGCATCGACGCATCGGGAGACGTTCACAACGACGCGCCCGGCGATATGTGGCTGGGCCTGGATCCGGCGGGACCGGACCGGTTCGGCGTATCGCCCGGCGGTCACTGGATCGAGCTGGCCTTCGACCAGGCCTATGAATTGAACGAGATGTGGATCTGGAATTATGCCGAAGGCGG
>CAZTAB010000409.1:0-15857 GCA_964611475.1 uncultured Verrucomicrobiota bacterium
GCATGTCAGGGTTCGTGATGACAAAGTCCGCTGAACGTTGAATATTCCGTCGCTCCTCGCGTGGTGTGTCGCCGTCGAATGTGCCGAGTCGGCGCTGGCACGTGGCGGCGTGCATCAGCCGGCCCAGGGTGCCTTCCTGGTCGCGCGAGAGGGCCTTCGTCGGGTACAGGAGCATCACGCCAAACGGCGCGTCCGCATTCATAAACTCGTTCAGGATCGGCAAGAGGAAAGAAAGGGTTTTCCCGCTGGCAGTGTGCGACACCAGAAGGGTGTCCCGGTTTTCGCTGATGGTTTTGAATGCTTCGGCCTGGTGTGCAAACAGGCTGCTGACCCCGTCCTCGTTAAGGACCCGCTCCAGCCGTGGCTCCAGGGAGGCGGGGAAGGGGCTGAACTCGCCATCGGACGCTTCCAGCACGTGATGCGCCTTGATCTGCTTCTCGAACTTCTGCTGCAGAAACCGAGTAACTTCCTGCAAACCCGGCATGAACACGACCTCCTGCTCTTCAACATAGCCTGTAGGATGCAAAAAGCCGATCGAAAATCGGACCCTTTATCGATCCCTAAATCCGTTTGTTCGCTGCTACAGGTCACGCACGCACCGGAATCCCATGTTTCCGGTGGAACTGTCAGGCGTATTTGAGGTCCGGGCCGCGACGCGATAGCGGTTGCAGTAGGAATCGTGACAGAGGAAGGAGCCGCCTTTCATGACCTTGCGGTCTCCCGCCTCGGGCCCCACTGGATTGTCGCGTGGCCCCTGTATATGAAATGAGGGGGACCACCAGTCGAGGCACCACTCCCAGACGTTCCCGGTGATGCACTGCAGCCCGAATCCGTTCGGGGCGAACGAGTTGACAGGGGCGATTCCGGCGAATCCGTCCTCGCCGCTATCGCGGTAGGGGAATTCACCTTGCCAGATGTTGCACCGGTGTCGGCCCCCGGGTGTCAGATCGTCGCCCCACGGGTATCTTTTCCGGGGAAGTCCGCCGCGCGCCGCGTATTCCCATTCCGCCTCCGTGGGCAGCCGCTTGCCGGCCCATGTGGAGTAGGCGTCCGCATCCGCCCAGGAGACATGGGTCACCGGATGGTTCCAGCGACCCTTGAGCTGGGTTCCCGGACCTTCCGGTCGCCGCCACGACGCCCCGTCTACGCGACACCACCACTCGAGACCAAGCACCGTGTCCTGGATCAGCTCGCGGGCCCGCTCTTTCGGGACCTCAGTATGGAAAACGAAGGACCAGCCGATTCGTTCGGCATCGGTCTTGTAGTGTGTCGCCTTGACAAAGTCGGCGAACTGACGAATCGTCACGGCGCAAACATCGATGAAGAACGGGTGAAGCTCGACATCGCGGACCGGACCCTCCCCGTCGCCAGGAAATCCGATCGCCTCATCGGTACCCATCCGGAAGGTCCCCCCCTCCAGCTGGGCCATCCCGGAGCTGCTTCCACCGCGAACGCGGCTCAACCCGCTGATGGGAGAGGAACACCCCCCCCCCGAAACACCCCGGTTCGCCGAGGGTGTACAGCAAGCTTTCGCTCCTGAAATCTTGTTCAATGACGGATCAGTCTCTGCGACCGCGCGGCGGACGGTCCTCACGGGGACGCGCTTCATTGACACGCATGTTTCGCCCGTGGACCGGGGAATCGTTCAAGCCGTTGATTGCGGCCTGAGCTTCTTCCGCGGAAGGCATTTCCACGAAACCGAATCCCTTCGAGTCTCCACTCATCTTGTCGATGATAACTGATGCGGAAGAAACCTCACCAAAGGGCTCGAAGAGCTGGCGAAGTTCGGTATCGTTCACTTGGTATGGCAGGTTGCCCACGTAGATGTTCATTAGCGTCTCTCAGTCTCTCTCTATGTGTCGTTCATCCACTTGTTATAATTTCCGGTTTGCGACACCCATCCCGGAAATCTCCACGCGAACAGATCTCCCGAACGCGCATTTAACGATCAGTTGCTATCTACGCCCAGGCGTACAGGCCCCACGTAAGGCGCTTCTGAAACATGATTTCCCGGCCGACTCTTCGAAGCCGGAAACCGCTGTCTTGTTTCGCAGACAACCTCTCATAACCCGAATACTAGGTGACCTTCGCGGGAAAATCACTAAAAAACTGAACAAAATTCAACAGGCGGTCTCGGGCTAGATTCCCGCCCGGTTTCGGTGCAGAATATTGTCCGGAATCTGGCTGGTTTTCACTTTATGCCCGGGAAGGGGCGTGATCTGCTCATGGATGGTATCCACGATCCAGGATGACTGGGGGAAAAAGCTCTCTTCCATTTCCGCGGACGGCGTGATCCAGTTTCGTGAACCGACTACGGCGGGCGGGGCATCCAGCTCGTCGAAGGCAAGTTGACACAGGTTCGATGCAATATTCCTCATCACCGAGCCCCTTTCGCACGCATCGCTGGCCAGTACGGCGCGACCCGTTTTCCGGACCGATTCCACCAGCGGCTCATAGTCCAGCGGATTGATGCTTCGGCAGTCGAAAATATCGCATGACAGGCCGTAGCTCTCGGCGAGGAGATCCGCAGCCTCTATGGCCCGGTACAATGTCGCGCCCACGGTGATCAACGTAATGTCGGATCCCTCCCGTCGCTGGCCGGGCGGGCCGAAGGGCACTTCGTAGTACCCTTCAGGCACTTCAGGCTCGAACACTTCCCCGATGTCATAGAGCCGCTGGCTTTCGAAGAAGACCACCGGGTCGCTGCCGTTCAGTGCCGTGTTCAGCATCCCTTTCGCGTCATACGGCGTGGCGGGGAAGACGACCTGCAATCCTGGGATGTGATTGCAAAGGGCCGTCCAATCCTGTGAATGCTGTGCGCCGTACTTGGAGCCCACCGACACGCGCACGACAACTGGCATCTCCAGTAACCCCGCGGACATGCTTTGCCACTTGGAAAGCTGGTTGAAAACCTCGTCCCCCGCGCGTCCCAGGAAATCGCAGTACATCAGTTCCACCAGGACTCGTCCACCCTCCAGGCCGTAACCGACCGCGGTTCCGATGATTGCCGCCTCCGAAATGGGGGAGTTAAACAACCGGTGATAGGGGACCGCCGCTGTCAAACCCCGGTAGCAGGCGAATGCCCCGCCCCAGTCTCGGTTTTCTTCCCCGTAGACCGTAAACGTGGGGTCGGCATAGAACCGGTGAAGAATCGCCTCGAACACACCGTCGCGAAACTGGTACACGCGGTTTTTCGAAACCGGCTTGCCGTCCACGATCCCGGCGCGAGACTTCCGGGCCAGGGCCTGGACCCGTGGGTTTTCCTCTATCGGGAGGAGAGTCTCCGGGGTTCGGGCGTTGTCGTACGACGGCTTGGGCGTGCTGGAGAACATGACCTTCCCGATCTCCTCGCCATCGAGCCTGGGGGACTGTTCGAGATCGCGCGCCAGGCGGTAGGCCTTGCCAACCACCCGGGCGGCCCGGTCTTGCAGTGCCTCGAGCTCCGTGTCCCCGGCGATGCCGTTGCGGATCAGTTCACGTTTGAACCATTCGATCGGGTCTTCGTTCTGCCACAGGGCAATCTCCTCCTTGATACGGTAGGATGACGCGTCAGACGGAGAGTGCCCGGAGTAGCGGTAGGTCACGGTTTCCAGCAGAACCGGTCCATTGCCCTCTTCCAGGATTTTGCGCTTTCGCCGCACGGCGTCGGCCACCGCCAGGGGGTTGTACCCGTCGATGCGCTCCGCATGCATCGCGTCCGCGTTGATCCCGGCGCCCACGCGTACCAGGCAATCAAAGGCCATGGTCTCGCCGGAGGTCTGCCCTCCCATGCCGTAGAAGTTATTCATGAAGTTGAAGACAATGGGGAGTCCGCCCCGATGTGCGCCTTCCCAGAAACGGTGAAACTGGCCCATGCCCGCAAAATTCATGGCCTCCCAGGTCGGCCCGCAGCCCATCGATGCGTCGCCGATGTAGGCAATCACAATTCCTGTTTTCTCATTCACCCGTATGAACAGGGCCGCCCCCGTGGCGATGTCGGCGGACCCACCGACGATGGCGTTGTTGGGGTAGATCCCGAAGGCCGGGAAGAAGGCGTGCATCGATCCGCCCAGCCCGCGGTTGAATCCCGTGCTCCGTCCGAAGATCTCCGCCAGCGCCCCGTACACCAGGAAGTCGACGGCGAGATCGCGGACCGACCCTTCGTGACCCTTCTCCACCACGGCCAGGCAACTTCCGCCGAGGAAGTCCTTCATGACCTCCATCACCGCGTCCTCGTCGAGCTTGTGGATCGCCGACATGCCCTTGGCCAGAATCTCTCCGTGGGATCGATGCGACCCGTAGATGTGATCTTCCACGGAAAGGTTGAGAGCCTGCCCCACGGCCGCCGCTTCCTGGCCGATCGAAAGATGGGCCGGCCCCTTGTGGTCGTACTCGACTCCCTGGTACGTGCCTTCCGTCTTGATCGTTTGCAGCATTGTTTCGAATTCGCGGATCAGGATCATATCCGCGCAAACCGAAAGCAGAGCGTCCTTCCCATAGCGCTCGAGTTCCTGTTCAACAGTTCCCGCATACTGATTTAAGGGAATCCTGGGGGGCTGGATGAATCCCGCTTTCCGCTCGACATTGGGCTCTACAATTTGTGATTTGGGCATGTGAATACTCCGTGAAAGGCTTCTTCGGTTGACTCGATCTTTGTCGTGGCTTCAGGTTTTAGCGAGAGTGACACCCACACCTTGTTCTTGCCGATACTCCCCGGACTTTCCTGGAGTTTGAGGGTTGGCTCAGGAAAAGGCTTGAGGGGGATTTTGAAAGATGAATCGCCCCCCTGCTTCCGTTTTTCTGAAAGTTGAAGTCTCACATCAACATCGCCAACTCCGGCTCCGCCAGCGCATCCCCCAGATCCTTCAGGTACCGGGCACCCGGGGCACCGTCGACGGCCTGGTGATTGATTGTCAGGTTCAGGTGAATGACGTCGACATGTTCGATTTTTCCGTTTTTTCGCGCGGGCTGGAGATGAATCCCGCCAAGGCCCAGGATCGCCACCTCGGGCGGGTTCAGGACCGGGGTGAAGGACTCGATTCCAAGCGCGCCCAGGTTCGTCAGCGTGATCGTGCCCCCGGCCATGTCTCCGGGGCGGATGGAGCCGTCTCGGCACTGCTCCGCTTTCAGTCGGATTTCCCGCGAGAGTTCGGGCAACGACATTTCATCCGCGCTGCGGACGACGGGCACCAGCAGACCGCGGTCCGTGTCGACCGCAACGCCGAGGTTCACTCCGCTGTAGCGCACTATTCGGTCGCCAAGGAAGTGCGCGTTCAAATCCGGGTGCTGCCGCAGCGTTCGCAGCGCGAAGTAGGAAACGAGGTCGTTGACGGTGAAGGCCGGAATGCCCAGCGTTTTCGCCTTCGCTTTCATTTTCACCCGGAACGCAAGTAGCGAGGTGACCTCCGCCGTCCTCGACAATGTTAGTTGCGCCGTTGATGCCAGAGATTCATGCATCCGGCGGGCGACCACCTTGCGGATGCCGCGAACCGGAATTTCTTCTGGATCCCGAGCCACCATCCCGGGATCCGATGGGGGTGCCGGGGAGGGCGTCGTCGGGGGTGTGGGAGTGGTTTTCTCCGCCACTGCCCGCTGCACGTCCCGCTCCAGGATCCGGCCGCGGGGGCCCGAACCGAACAACGCGGCGGGGTCGATGCCGGCCTTCTCCGCCGCACGCCGGGCCCGGGGGCTGATCGCAATGGGGCCGGATTGCCCCGATTCCGGTTTTGCAGCCGTAGCAGCCGCAGGTTCGACCGGGCCGGCATCGGGGGTTGGGGCCGGAGGTTCCCCCGCTTCCTTCCTTGCAGGCCCCGGCGTCTGATCCGGCTGGACCGAACCGGCATCCTCGCCGGCATCGCCGATGGCTGCGATGGTTGTCAGGACCGGGATGTCATCGCCTGCCTGGAAGAACACATCCAGCAGGATGCCGGACTCCGGCGATTCCAGTTCGAAGACCGCCTTGTCCGTTTCGATGTTTGCAAGGACCTGCCCCTTTTCAATTTCATCCCCCGGCTGCGCGAGCCACTCCACAAGAATGCAGCTTTCGACCGATTGCCCCTGGCGGGGCATGATGACAGGTGTGGACATGGAAAATTCCCCGGTGTTTTGTTTTTGGATCCAAAAGAAATCGGCGCACTACGATTTCAATCTTTTCCATTTATACCTAGTTCGCGCTGAATCCAACGAATTCTTTGTGCTCTTTCTGCCCTTCAAGGTGCTAGTTCCAGGCCTTCCGCCTTCCGCATCCTATTTTACCGTGTGTACATCCATTCCGGTTTTTTCCAATTCCTTCCTCATCGGTGCCGGAAGCCTGCCATCGGTAATCAGGATGTCTATATCGCCCAGGTCCCCGGCCTTGGCGAAGGAGATCGTTCGGGCCTTGGTGCTGTCGGCAAGGAGAATCACCGTTTCTGAATTCTCCATCACCATCTTTTTGGTGAACGCCTCGTTCGGGTCGGTCGTGGTCATCCCGCTGGTCAGGGAGAATCCCATCGTGCCCATGAATGCCTTGTCGATGTGAAGTTCGCGAAGCACGGGCCGGGTCAGGGCGCCCACGAGACTCTGGCTTTTGCGCCGGAGTTCCCCGCCGATTAGAATCAACCGTGGCCCGGCGCCTGAAAGTTCAAGGGCTGCGCGGAGCGAGTTTGTGACCACCACCAGGTCGGCTCGGTCACGGAGTAGCCTGGCTAATTCAAGAACCGTGCTTCCCCCATCCAGATACAGGGTCTCCCGCTCCCGAATCAGCGCGCGCGCGCCGAGCGCGATTCGCTGTTTTTCCCCTGCCGCGATCTCCGTCTTGTCATCGAAAAAAGGCTCGTCAAGGCGGGTCTCGGTTGACAAGGCACCGCCGTGCACGCGGCGAACCCGCCCCTGCTTCTCTAGTGCCTCCAGATCACGCCGCACCGTGGCCGCGGACACGTTGAGCGCATTACAGACCTCATCTACTCGCACCACTCTTTTCGTGCGGATCAACTCATGAATCCGTTGTTGGCGCTCCGGAACGAGTTCTTTGTTGTTTGCTTTTTTGATCATTTTTGATTGAATTTGATTATACTAGATCGAATATGATGCCTGGTCAAGCTGGAGTATCGATGCTTTGTCGTTGAATTCCAGGGGGGTCTTCGCGGACAAAGACAGGGGAATATTCGGGAGGGCCGAAATCGGACCGAATCCGCATGGCGGTCAACATCACACTGACGAAACTGACGAAGGTTTTTGGATCCGCGCGCGCCGTGGATGGCATCGACCTGGTGATCGCGCCCGGCGAACTTTTTTTTCTTCTCGGGCCCAGTGGCTGCGGAAAAACCACCCTGCTTCGATGCATCGCTGGCTTCAACGATCCTGACGAGGGCACCGTCCACATTGGCGGTCGGGATGTCACCCATCTCTCGCCCCACGAGCGTGACACCGGCATGGTATTTCAGAGCTATGCGCTATGGCCGCACATGGACGTCGCGCAGAATGTGGCGTTCGGGCTGGAGATGCGAAAGGTCTCCCGCACGGAGATCAATCGCCGGGTCGCGGATGCGCTGGCACTGGTGAAGATGACGGATCGTGCGCATTACAAGCCGAACCAGTTGTCGGGAGGACAACAGCAGCGCGTTGCGTTGGCTCGTGCGCTCGTTGTCCACCCGACTTGTCTTCTGCTTGATGAGCCCCTTTCCAATCTCGATGCGAAACTGCGGCTCGAGATGCGCTCCGAAATCCGGCGCATTTGCAAGGAGGCCGACCTGACCGCCGTGTACGTGACGCATGACCAGAAGGAGGCCCTTTCCATCGCCGACCGCATTGCCGTGTTGAATGAAGGAAAGATCCAGCACTGTGGACCTCCGAGGGATGTGTATTTGCGCCCGTCCAGCCGCTTCGTCGCGAACTTCATTGGGGAAACCAATTTCCTCCCCGGGACGCTCGTTTCGCAAGGGGGGGGACTTGCGGTGGTGCAAACGCCGGTGGGCCGGGTGACCAGCAGTGTGGCCCCGGAGGGCGCGGCCGCGGGCGATCCGGTGACCGTTTCGCTGCGTCCTGAAGCCGTGCGCTTGAACCGGCCTCCGGATGGTGTGCCCAACGTGTTCCGGGGATTGGTTCACGATTCCGTCTACCTCGGGGAGGTGGCGCAGTATCGGGTAACGCTGGCCGCCACGGGAGAAAATGGCGACCGGATTGAGATGAAAGTTTTCGAGCTCCATCCGCAGCTTGTCGCCCGGGACGAGGCGGAAAAAGCGGATGTCTGGTTCGAACCCGAAGATGCGGTGCTGTTATGGGAATGATGTATGACGCGTGAATGCCCAGTGACGAGTGTCGAGTTGCGTTCGCAGGGCAGGCCTCGGCACTGCCCGGATATTCGTGGGGATGATCGAGGTCTACACTCGTCGTGGGCCCGGTTCGCATGCTGAAAAACGCGCTCATACTGGCCCTTGCGATGGCTGTCGTCGCGCTGCCGTTTATCTTCCGGCGGCAGCCGGAGGCGAACCGATGGGAGCCCGGCGATCCGGAGCTGATCGTGATTTCGGCTCACAACGAGGCCATTCGGTTCGAATTCGGCCACGCTTTTTCGCTCTGGCACGCGGAAACATACGGCCGGCCGGTGAGGATTGACTGGAGGGCCATCGGCGGGACATCCGAAATCATGCGCTATCTTGCCGCGGAATACGTATCTGCGTTTCGCGCATGGTACCGTTCGCAGGGAAGTCCGTGGCCAACGAACGGCGGCTCGATGCTTCTCGACCGGAAATTCGACCCGGATCGACCTCCGGATTCTCCGGATTCCGGGCGGGTCCAAACATGGAAAACGCAGCAGGGAATCTGGACTGCCTTCCGGGGTCACGATGATCCGGATGTGTTCTCGGCCAAGATTGATCTGTTTTTCGGGGGAGGGGAGTATGACCACAACAAGGCTTCCCGCCAGGGGCTGACGGTCGCGCCCTGGGCCGAGGGGACGATTCCGCCGGGACTGATCAATCACGAGACGGGTGCAGAATTGATTCCGCGGGGGCTGAGTGGAGAGACATGGCGCACACGGTCCCTGTACGGAGCAGCACTGAGCACCTTCGGCATCTGCTACAACCGGGACCGGCTCGAGCAATTGGGGGTCGACCATCCGCCGCGCCAGTGGAAAGACCTGGCCAACCCCGCCTATCTGGGGCAGGTGGGCGTCGCCGACCCGACCAAGAGTGGAAGCATCACCAAGGCCTTCGAGATGATCATTCACCAGCAGTGCTATGAGAGCATCCGGGCTGCCGGGTTTGACGACGACCGGATTGCGGGGTTCGAAGCGGCCATTCGATCCCACCGGGGACCCGGTGACCTGCCTGAATCCGTTCCGGCGGCATATCAGGACGCGCTCGAGTGGGGGTGGGTGCAAGGCGTGCTGCTGGTTCAGCGCATTGGAGCCAACGCGCGGTACTTCACGGATTCCTCCTGCAAGATTCCTATCGATGTATGCTTGGGGGACGCTGCGGTGGGGCTGTCAATCGATTTCTACGGGCGTTACCAGGCTGAGAAATCGAGGGGAGTGGACGGGCGCGAGCGCATGCGGTATGTGACGCCGGACGGCGGATCGAGCGTGAGCGCTGACCCCATCAGCCTCATGCGCGGCGCGCCGAACCGCGAAGTCGCCCTTCGGTTTATCGAGTTCGTTCTGCGCACGGAAGGGCAGCGGCTGTGGAACTACCGGCCGCAGACTCCCGGCGGCCCGGTAAAATTTGCGCTCCGAAGGCTTCCGGTCCGGAGGGATTTCTATCCCTCCGAGAACCGGGTGTTCGATGAGACGGCCCGGGCCCACGCGGATTACACGTCCGACGACCTGCTGAGCGCAAACGTGAATCCCTATGAATTGGCCGGGAGATTCACCTACTATTCCCGGTGGACCGCATCACATTTCGGCATTCACCGGGATCTTATCCGGGCGATGTGCCTCGATGCGGGAAAGGAATTGCGCGCGGCATGGCGAGCCATTGTGGAAAACGGCGGTCCGGATGCGCAGGCAGAGGCCATGGAGATTTTGACCCGGTTGCCCGATGACCCGGTTCCTTTGTCCTGGCAGAGCGCTCCCGGCATCCCGAAGGAACTCTCCCGCCTGGACTATATGCGCCAGTGGACGGTCTTTTTCCGAAACAACTACCGGCAGGCGCGCCGGATTGCGATGGGGGAGGGTTGAGGCGGTGCGCAGGTGGAAGGCGTGGCTGATTTTCTCGTTCGCGATGCTCGTGTTTGGGCTGGTTCTCCTCGCGCCGCTTTACCGGGTGGTACGGGGCGGATTCTTCGACGGAGGTGGGTTTACGCTGGTCTACCTGGCCGGCGTATTTCAAAATCCGATTTACGCGGAAGGCCTCTGGAACAGCTTTATGCTGGCACTGGGGACAACGGCGCTGACCCTCCTGATTTCCCTCCCTCTCGCCTGGATCGGCAACCGCTACGATTTTCCAGGCAAGGGATTGTTGAGCGGACTGATTTTGGTTCCCATGATTTTGCCGCCGTTCGTGGGCGCGATCGGGTTTCAGCAGATCCTCGGCCAGTACGGAGCCTTGAATGCTCTGTTCAATCTTGGCCCGGTGGACTGGCTTGGGCGCGGCCGCTATTTCGGAGTGATCCTGCTTCAGGCGCTCTCCCTCTATCCCATCATGTACCTGAACGTGTCCGCTGCGCTTGCGAACATAGACCATGCAATGGAGGAAGCCGCGGAGAACCTCGGATGCTCCGGGTTTCGCAAATTCCGGCGGATCACCCTTCCGCTGATCATGCCGGGACTTTTCGCGGGCGGAACCATCATCTTCATCTGGAGCTTCACCGAATTGGGCACGCCCCTGATCATGAATTACACCCGGTGTGCCTCGGTGCAGGTATACGATGCGCTGAAGGAGGTGGGGTCCAATCCGTTTCCGTTTGCTCTGGTTCTTGTGATGCTGGTGGCGAGTGTTCTGCTCTACTCCCTGACCAAGCTGATTTTCGGGCGGAAGGCGTATGCCATGCAGGGAAAAGCCGCGACCACGTTCACGACGAGGTCTGTCGGAGGATGGCGTGCCCTTCCGGTGGTTGCGCCCTTCCTTCTTGTTGTATGCATTGCCCTGCTGCCGCACTGCGGCGTGATTCTCACAAGTTTCAGCGAGCCGGGAAGCTGGTACCGCTCGGTCATCCCGGCATCCTTTTCGTCAGGAAACTATGTCGAGGCACTCGGTCACGAGATGACGGTGAGAAGCATCCGGAACAGCCTTCTTTTTGCTTCTCTGGCCGTTGCTTTCAACGTGACATTCGGGGTCGCGGTTGCCTTTGTCATCGTGCGCTCGGACATCCCGTGCCGAGGATTGCTGGATGCGCTGGCCATGCTTCCGCTGGCGGTGCCCGGGCTGGTCATGGCATTCGGCTATCTTTCGGTCAGTTCAACGCTCAGCAATATGGAGTGGGTGAAAACAAGCGGGTTCCTTTCTGGATTGCTTGATGTCCGGACGAATCCGACGCTGTTCCTGGTGGTTGCATACGCGGTCCGAAGGCTTCCGTACGTGGTTCGCTCGGCGGTTGCCGGGCTGCAGCAGACGTCGGTTACCCTCGAGGAGGCCGCCGCGAGTCTTGGTTCCAGGCCCTTGACCACGGTTCGTAGAATTACCATGCCGCTGATCACGGCCAACCTGATTGCGGGCGCGCTGCTGGCGTTCTCGTTCAGCATGCTGGAAGTTTCGGACAGTCTGATGCTCGCGCAGCGGCAGGATTACTATCCCATTACCAAGACCATCTATGAGCTTTTTCAACTCATCGGAACGGGAAAGTACGTTGCTGCCGCGATGGGAGTGTGGGCGATGGCGTTCCTTGCCGTTACCATCATCGGAAGCAGCCTCATCCTGGGCAGGAAGATGGGCGCGTTGTTCAGGATCTAGACTGTTTCGCCCACCCAGATGCTGGATAGCCTCTCGCAGGCGAAAGAGCGTCGGATCTTTTGTTCGAAAAAAGTCTCTTTCGAATCTGTTTGCAGGAATTCCCGGTACAGTTCGCTGGGCACGTCGCGGTAGGAATACAGACGCCCGGCCCGGAAGTAGACATACAATGTCTGGTTCCTGTGAGCATATTGAACGCTATGGACCGGATTGGAATCCAGCCGGATCAATGAGGATCCCACCTCTTCCGTGTTCTCGTGGCGGGTCTCCGCCACCGTTCGGTTTTCCGTGGCAAATGCGGCCGGTGACAAAAGCCGACTCCAAATCCTCATTCGACCTCCTCCATATACATCCCTGTTCGGCAATCGACCTCCCCGCAAACCAGCCGACCGTCGGTGTTCCCCATTCTGGATATGCGATACCAGATTGCCGTGGCCAATAAAATAGGCAAAGATCCCGGCCTTGTCTAGCCTGCATTGTGGTGCGCGGGAATGCCAAACTCGATTCATAGCCGGATCCTGGGCCTTGGAATGAAGGTTCCGGACCGTGTCGTGCGGAATCACGATCTGACCCAGTGGATGGACACGAGCCACGAATGGATCGTCGAAAGAACGGGCATTGAGGAACGGAGATGGATTGAGGAGGGCGAAAGCGGCGCAGGGTTGGCCGCTGATGCAGCCCGTGACGCGCTGGCTTCCGCGCAGATGAAGGCGCAGGATCTTGACCTGATCGTTTACGCAACCCTCTCGCCCGATTGCGATTTCCCGGGCACCGGATGCTTTCTCCAGAGGATCCTCGGGATTCCCCCGCTCCCGGTTATCGACATTCGCCAGCAGTGCACCGGGTTCGTGTATGGTTTGGCCGTCGCGGACAGTTTCATTCGTTGCGGCATGGCGAAGACCGCCCTCGTCGTTGGAAGCGAAGTACAGTCGACCGGCCTGGATGTGTCGACGCGGGGGCGCCAGGTCTCCGCCTTGTTCGGCGATGGGGCCGGGGCCGCGGTGCTGGGCATTTCGGACGATCCATCTCGCGGAATTCTTTCATCCCATCTCTACGCGGATGGAACCGAGGCCGAAATGTTGTGGCTGGAGCGCCCTGGCTGGAGTACGCGCCCCCGCATCACGGTGGAAGACCTCGAGCAGGGCCTTCACTACCCGGTCATGGACGGGAAAAAGGTTTTCAAGCAGGCAGCCACTCGCATGCCGCAGCTCGTAAAGGAAGCGCTGGAGGCAAACGGGTATGCGTTGGAGGACCTTGACATGCTGATCCCCCACCAAGCGAACCTGAGGATCAACGAAATGGTTGTCAGGGCGCTCAAGCTGCCTCCGGAGAAGGTCTTCAACAACATCAGGAAGTACGGGAACACAACGTCCGCTTCGATCCCGATCTGCATGAAGGAAGCGGTCGACGAGGGGCGGATCAACGTCGGGGATCTTGTCTGTCTCGTGTCCTTCGGCGCGGGGCTGACGTGGGCCGCCACGTTGCTGCGCTACTGATTACGGTTGTTCACCGCCCGTCCTGGATCCAGCGTCGAGGAATCGGGCTTCGATCTTGGGGGAGGGCAGCCAGCAACTCTTCTTCTTGCCGAACCATTTGTACCGGTTCATTGCCATGAACCGGTATAGTGCGTCACGAATGAACCCGGGCACAATGATCAGGAAGGCGCCAGCCAGCCTCAAAGGCCCTGCAAGTTCCCGGGCAATGTGAAGAACCGCATCGCTTTCGATATAGGCGTGGCCGTTGTGCAGATAGACCATGGTCGAGGGGTCGTCGGGATCGATCCCGTGCCGGAGACAGGTTTCCCGGCCGAATGGGGACTGCAGGGAGGCGAACCGGAGCGTTCCCCCGGGATCCCGTTTTATGATAAACTGAACGGAACCGCTGCAGAGGTTGCAAACTCCGTCAAACAGGACAATCTTGTCGTCGTGCATCGTGGGAACGGTATCACAGGTCAGAAATGATTTCGAATTGGGGCGACGGACGCCGAGGGCGGGCAACCGTTTCACGCGGGGGATCGGGCGCATGCTGCTCCGGTTGTGCGGCTGGGAACTGGAGGGGCGTTTTCCCGACGAAAACAAGATGGTTGTCGTGGTCGCCCCACATACGTCGAACTGGGATTTCTTCATTGGGATCGCCTGCGTGTGGGCGCTGGGAATCCGGCTGTCGTTCATGGTCAAGGCCAATTTGTTCCGTGGACCCGTGGGGGGGCTTCTGATGTCACTCGGCGGGGTCCCCATTGACCGCTCCGCCACCCACGGGGTGGTCGACCAGATGGTGCTTCGGTTCGAGGAGAGTGACGCATGGATCCTGGCCATTACGCCGGAAGGTACGCGAAAGAAAGTCGAGTCGTGGAAGACTGGGTTTTATCACATTGCGGAGCGGGCAAAGGTTCCCATGCACCTTGTGTACCTTGACTATGGACGAAGAGTGGTCGGGTTCGGACCCTTGGTACGCGCCACGGAGGACATGTACGGAGATGTTTCGCAGATGTGGGAGTTCTTTCGACAGTTTCGGGCGAAACACCCGGAACTCGCGTGAGGGAAGGAGTGTTTGCGGATGTATCCTGGTCGTATCCCGCCCGGATGCGGAAGGAAAGGAAGTTGAATTGGTTTGGACTGGTGCCAATGCCGCAGCTCGGCGGTCGTCGTGTCGTGTCACAGGGACTGACTGGCTATCTTCTTCGGGGGAACTCCTGTCGATTCCGTCCCGGCGGATCTTGAGATGCTGCGTGTGCGGAGTGGCAACCCACGTGGATTTCTTTTCCCGCCATATTCCGCGCTCACCAGAGACCGAATTGTGAAGGGAAACAGCAGCGGTTTTTCCCGGCCGGTGAGACCATGGAACAATGGTCGAATTTGCGCCCTGCATGGGCCTCCCGTGCCGGAGGGGTCCATTTCTGCGGCTTGTGGAGTGATGCAGCATTGGTTGACAAATTCTGGGCGGCGATTTACGGTGTATCCGTTTGAGTCCTTGGAATTTCACTCGGTGAAGAGGAGTTCCGTGAACGAATCGGAAAGTAGATTGGAAACCAATGGGTTCGTTCCGTTCTGAGAGCGTTCCGCCGTGGATCGACGGCTGGGAATAGTAGATCGAGGTGGCACAAAGCGAAGAGCGCAGGACATAACATGCTGGGGGGTTAGCTCAGTTGGGAGAGCGCTTGAATGGCATTCAAGAGGTCGTGGGTTCGACCCCCATACCCTCCACCAAATTAAACCCCGATAAATCGGGGTTTCCCTCGTTAAAACCCTCATCTTTGCAGATTTCTCCGATTCTTCATTCGTAACCATTCGGACGCATATTGGGTCCATAGAGCCAAAAAAGCGGACACAGAGTGGACACACGATTCGCGATTGAAAGAGAGGGGTGGGGTGCCCGAGGGGTATACCCTTGCCCGCCGCCCCCCGTTGTTCTCACATTGTATATGTCCCCGTAATTTTTTGGCTTCCGCCCGTGGACGTGGGCCAGCTGGATCGTCCGGCTCTGCTCGCCGATCTCCGGAATATGCCGGTAGCGGATGTCGGCCCGTGAACGAGGGCTGCGGCTACCTTGAGAAGTTCGCCCAAGGATGCGAGGCATCTCCCGTTGCTGAAAGATGGCCTGAGGCACTCACGATGGGTCCAGCAGTGTCATCGGAGCCCAGCTGGTAGTTGGTTCCATTCCCCATGCAGGTGTTTTTCAGGATGAAGTTGCTGGCACCTGTCTCCGTCTGGATTCCGTACGTTGTTCCGTCCCCTGTCGTGCCCCACACGTTGTTGGCTTCCACCCGGTTGCCGTCAGCGTGGAAGAGACGAATTCCCTTGGTCGTATTCTTGCTGACCTGGTTTCCGTGAACGCGGTTCCCATCGCACTGGCCATACCGGCCATACCGGCCATAAAGATAGACGCCATCGTCTCCATTCCCACTGATGGTAGAATCGGCAATCGTGTTCCCGTCGCACTGGCCAATCGGGCCAATAAGATAGACGCCAGAGTTAGAGTTCCCGCAGATAGCCAACTCAGAAATCCTGATGAAAT
>CAZTAB010000410.1:0-3409 GCA_964611475.1 uncultured Verrucomicrobiota bacterium
TGGGGCTCTGGCTCTACCTGAACGAGCCGCGCGCGATGCCCGACTCTTTCTTCGAACACCGCCCGGAACTCGCCGGGGTCCGCATACCCAGCTTTGGAACCGCCCTGTGCACCAGTGCCCAGCCGGTTCAGGAATACCTCCTCGGTGCCGCGGAACATTTGGGGGCAACCGTGCCCGGGCTTGCCGGAGTATACACGATCAGCGGCTCGGAAAACCTGACCCACTGCTACTCGAGGACACCAGAGGCGGATTGCGTTCGCTGCGGAAAACGGCCCCGGGCAGAAATCTATGCGGAGGTGAATCATCTCCTCCGCGAGGGCCTGCGACGCGGGAACCCGGACGCGCACTTCATTGCGTGGGACTGGGGCTGGCCCGATGAGGACATCCCCGACATCCTCGCCGGTTTGCCCGGAGACGTCACCGTTCAAAGTGTGCGCGAATGGGGAATCCCCATTCGCCGCGGTGGCATCGACGCCGCCATCGGCGAGTACGCTCTCTCCGTGGACCCGCCCGGACCGCGCGCGACCCGGACCTGGCAACTCGCTGGCAAAAAGGGTCTCTCTCGCGGGGCCAAGATCCAGATCAACACGACGTGGGAGTTGGGTAGCGTTCCATACCTGCCTGCGGAATCCACGCTCGCGAATCACATGGAAAGGCTGCGCGAGGCGGGTATCGGATCCCTCATGCTTGGCTGGACGCTCGGTGGCTGCCCCTCCCCCCATCACGAAGTCGCGAAACAGTTCTACTTCGATGAGCACGTCACGGCCGAGGAGTCCCTGGATCGCCTGGCGCGCCGAAGATTCGGGAAGGCGGCCGGAAAATTCGTGATTGCCTGCTGGAGCGAAATCCGGGAGGCGCTCTTTCAATACCCGCATTCCGTCAACGTCCTCTACGATAGCCCCACGAATTCCGGTGCTGCATGCCCCCTTTATGAAGAACCGACCGGTTATCGGGCGACCATGATCGGACTTCCCTACGACGACATTGCCAGCTGGTGCCCCCCCTATCCGCCTCAAATCCTGGCCGACCAGTTTGCCTCCGTAGCAAGGGGGGCGAAGCAGGCACTTCAAAAACTGGAAGGGGCGATTGGCCCGGAAGCCGGTTCCTCCGAGCTTGACGAAGAAATCCGCATGATCCGGACGATGCAATGCGTATATCAAAGCACTGCGAACCAGTGCCGGTTCGTTCTGTTGCGCGATGAACTGCAGGACCCGGGCCGTTCGCGGGCCTCACGCGAGATCCTGGACGAACTGGAAACCGTCCTGAAAAACGAAATAAACGTGGCGCGGCTACAGCGCGCCCAGGCTGAAGCCGATTCCCGCATCGGCTTTGAAGCTTCGAATCATTATCTCTATCTGCCGACAGACCTGACGGAAAAGGTGATCAATTGCCGCTGGCTGCTGGACCAGTGGATCCAGGAGCAGCGGGAAGCATTACAGGAGTAATCCCCGGAACCTCCTTCATTCCACGTAGCGACTGCCAAGTTGATCAAAAACATGGGGTAAACATTTTCCCGGGCGGAAACGGGGAGCCGTTTATCCCATGCCCGCGATCTGCCGGTACCCCTCGGCAATGTCCGGCTGAAACGGGAAGCCGAATGGGGCTTCGTTTGCATCGCGAGGATCGATCCACCCGTCCTCGATTACCAACGCAGGCCACCCTTGTTCAGATTGCCGGTACATGCGCGGCAGGTACTTCAGCGCCTGCTGCTGCAGTGCCGCCGGCAATTGGCTGAGACCCGCGAAATAATGATGGCCGTTTCGCTCCACGCTCTCAATGCCAAGGGCGGCCTGGGCCGCAAGGTCCTGCACCATGGAGACGGGACCGATACTTCCAAGATCCTCCCCGGTCATCAACATGGAGCGACCGCTTGCATTCTGGCGGCCGGCCAGCAGGCACCGGTTCGCCACCCCCTTGCAGATTCCTTTGCAGTTCTTGTGACTCGCGCCCGAATACCCAAGGGAAAGCGCCTCCGGGAGATGTTCCAGCCGCCCGTCCGCTTCGTCGATGATCACCGGGACCGGCCGGCCGTCGACGTCGGGCAGCTCAGGCATGGGCGCATTAAAGGTCTGGTCCCGATGAACCGGCTGTTCGATGAAGCTGCACCTGCGCCAGAAAGACGGAACCCGGACGAGTTCCACGTACCTCGTCCATGCAGATGCAAATTCAGGGGCGGATTGGAACTGCTCATTCCCGTCTAGTGAAAACCGGAAATCACCCGGCATTTCCTCGTCGGCCAGAATGGCGAGGGCATTCAATCGATCCGCATCCTCCTCGATGTTCCCCGAGACCTTGACCTTAAGCTCGCGCAGGCCGTAGTGCCGAACGCTTTCGAGAAGCGAACGGGGGAGTCCGTCCTCGAAATTCTCCGGGGCTTCAACCTCCTCGACGAATATGGGGTCAGCCAATCCCACCGTATGCCTGCATACGACCCGGGACAGCGGTTCTTTCGGCAGGTAATCGGACGGCTGCGTGCCAGCCAACTCGGGATGCAGCTTGGCAAGGTCGATTCGAAACGCATTCCGGCGCAGGAGCTCGTGGAAGGGGAGCCCATCGGCGCGACACACCGCGTCAACGACCGCGCGTTCCATGAGCGACACGCCAAAATGGGTCAGCAGCGGCGGGAGACCGCCCCCCTGCCCCCACTCCATCTGTCCCTCGTACATCTGGAACCACAAATCGAACAAGGAGGCAGCCTTCCACCCCGCGCCGATGTCCGCCGCGTTCACAATCACCTCGACCATTTCGTCAATCTCTTCGCGCGGATCTTTTTCAGCATCCTTGGTGAACCACTTGGGCGGCAGGCAATCGCCGGACCATCCCTGCGTGACCCGCGACCCCGTGTCAACGGCGACTCGTAGGATCACGTGGGGAAGATCCGTCATGGTGGCAATGCCGTACTTGAACGGCATGCGCGTCGTCAGTTCAATCCGGTACAGCGAAAAATCCTTGACGATCAGCGACATGATTCAGCCCGTTTCCTCTCGAGGGTGTCCTTTTTCATGAACCCCGCAACCGCCTCCACAGGTGCAGAAGGAAATCCCGGTTGTCCATCTGCAGGTACCTCATGGTCCCGCCCATGCGACTGAAACTCTTGTTGTAGCGCAGGTAATAGGATGGGTCGTCCTCCGGCGGCTCCCCCCTCGACCAGTCCCATGGACTTTCCGCAAGATCGACGACGAGGATGAAATGGTTCCGAATCCGTGATCCCTCCCGGATGGCGACGTTTTGGGACATGGAGAACGACTTCTCAAAAATCATGGGGGACATGACGGCGGAACCGACGGAAAGGTACACTCCCCCCTCAAGGCGGCTTATGGAATCGACGTCCGTCAGGAAGTCCCGCATCGCGGTTCTCCCGACCGCCGCACCATGATTCATGGAATGAATGTAGATGCTGTCATGCCCG
>CAZTAB010000411.1:0-6339 GCA_964611475.1 uncultured Verrucomicrobiota bacterium
ATCGGGTGGCTTCCTGCGGGAAACTCACGAAGCGTCCGGGCCATGTCCTGCGGAATCAACATGTGCTCGGTGATAAAACCGAGAAATTCTGCACGCGCCTTCTGATCAGGCAATTCCCCATATATCAGAAGGTATGCCACGTCCAGAAAAGTCGATTTCTGGGCCAGGTCCTCAATCGCATATCCGCGATGTCGAAGAATGCCCTTTTCCCCATCGATGAACGTGATTTCGCTCTGGCAGGACCCAGTGTTTACGTAGCCTGGGTCGTACGTAATCAATCCCGTTTCACTGCGCAGTTTGCGAACGTCGATAGCACGCTCGTTCTCCGTTCCCTCGATCACGCCTAGGGGGAATACCTTGCCGTCCAAATGGACCTCGGCACTGCCCGTCACATCACCTGCTTTACTCATATTTCTGAAAATCACTCCTGTTCATTTCGATCAATACACCTTATCTTCCCAAAGATACCTCTATCTATCTTCTCACAAGTCAACATAATCAGCAAGGTTTCAACTGAAACAAAAGTTGCAACACACTTTCCAACAACACATTACGACGCAGATGCCGGCCTGAAATCTTGTATGTCAAGACGGAGGGTTTCGCGGCCCATGTAAAAATTTTTCTTCAGTTGGAATGCCAGATCGATCGGACCGGGCGGGACCTCCCGCTCCCCCAGGCCGAACCCGATGGCGTCCATCTGTACTCCGCCCGACGCGATCGTCATCTGCAGATGCCCGCGGCCGACCACTCGGTGCCGAACGACCCGCAAATCTCTGGATGCCCATACGGGCGACGGATTGCTGTGGCCATAGGGGCGGATCCCCTGCTGGCTGTCGAAAAGCCAGTCGTCGACATCACCAAGTTCCAACCAGGCGTCAATCCGCTGGGTGGGAATAAGCTCCATTCCCCCCAGCTTTTCGGTGGCTATTTCATTGAACACTTTTTTGAACTCGGGAATGTTTTCTTGAGAGATTTCCAGTCCGGCGGCCATGGTGTGGCCCCCGTACTGGCGCAGCAGCTCCCCACAATTCGACAGGGCTTCCACCAGATCAAACCCTTCGATGCTCCTGCAAGATCCCCGCCCCAAGCCCGCTTCGTCGATTCCAATGACGATTGAGGGACGATAATACTGCTGCGCGATCCGGCTGGCAACAATCCCGATAACCCCGGGATGCCAGTCCTCCCTGGCTGCAACGATGCCAAATGTGCTCTTTGGGTCATAGGCGGCGGCAATCTCCGCTCCTGCCTCGTTCGAGATCTTGAGTTCAATTTCCTGGCGTTCCCGATTCGCATGGTCCAGCTTCATCGCGATGCTTTTCGCGCGGCTCTCGTCCTGGGTAAGAAGCAGCTCAAGAGCTGCATCGGCATCCCCCATGCGCCCGGCTGCATTGAGCCTTGGACCGATTTGGAATCCGATATGATGTGCCTGCACGTCGTCCCGGATCCCCACCACATGAATAAGGGTCTTCAACCCGATGCTTTGAGGCGAATTCATTCGCCCCAAACCATAGTGGGCGAGGATCCGGTTTTCTCCCACCAATGGCACGATATCCGCGACCGTTCCCAGCGCGACCAGCTCCATGTACGGGCGGAGGTCGATCTCCTCCGCGTTTTCCCTCTTGTCGTTCCGTGCTTTCTTCAATAGCCCATGGCAAAGCTTGAAGGCAACCCCCACACCCGCCAGCATCCGGGTTTCGAGGGGGCCGCCGAGCTTCGGATTCACTACCGCGAGCGCGGCCGCTACCTGGTTGGAGGCTTCGTGGTGGTCGGTTACGATCACGTCGATTCCCGCCTCGCGGGCAGACTCCACGGCCTCAACCGAGCCTGTTCCACAATCGACCGTAACGATCAACTTCGGCCGAAGTTCCTCAACACATCGCGTCAAAATCTGTGGTGTGAACCCGTACCCGTCCAGGATTCTATTGGGAAGATACGGTGTGACCACGGCGCCAAGCTCGCTGAGAAAGGATACCATCAGCGCGGTGCTGGAAATGCCGTCAACATCGTAGTCCCCAAACACCACGATCATCTCCCCGGCATCAATGGCGTCCCAAAGGCGCCCCACCGCGGATTCCATGGCAGGTAGCGCAAATGGATCAGAGAGCTGGCTCAGCCGCGGATGAAGAAAGTGATCAATTTGCTCCACCGTTCCCAACCCCCGCGCCAGCAGTGCGCCCGCCACGGGCCTCGGTAGACTCAGATTGCTGGCGACACCCTTCGCCATATCCGGGTCATACCCGATGTCTTTCCACCTCTTTTCCATTCAATCTTCCCGATATAATCCTGGACGAAAATATTTCCCCTCTATGAAAACGGGGTCGACTACTGCGGCTCGAAAAAACCATGCCAGGCAAGCGCGGATGGACTTCGTCCGCTTGGCTGATGCACCCGATGCAGGAGTGCTCCGACGGCTGACCGGGGTCGCGCCCCCCGTCCTATTTTCCCGACGACAACTCATTGGTCGTTGCGCCTCTGTGCCAGAGCAAGGTAACAGGGGTCGCTACGAAAATTGAAGAATACGTGCCAACCAGGATGCCGATCAATAAAGCCAGGGCAAAGTCGTTAATAGCGCCTCCCCCGAAGACCAGAAGCATAACAACCGTCAACAGCGTGGTAATGGAAGTCAACACCGTCCGGCCGAGGGTCCGATTGATCGCTCCATTTGCAACCTCACGATACGGCTTCCCCTTGTTCAGGGACAAATCTTCACGGATCCGGTCGAAGATAACAATTGTATCGTTCACTGAATATCCAACGATCGTGAGAAGGGCAGCCACGATCGGGAGGCTGAGTTGGCGGCCCAGCAGACAGAAAAGCCCGACTGTCACGAGCACATCGTGGAGCAAAGCCACGATCGCCCCGATGGCAAACCCGAACTCAAATCGAATGGTAACGTAAATCACGATCCCGAGCAGCGCCCACACAATCGCCTTGATCCCTCGCATCTGGAGTTCTTTCCCAACCTGCGGCCCCACGCTCTCGGTCTTGGAGTAGGTCAGCCTTCCGCCTTCCGTCTCCGTCGAATACTCCTCCTTCATGATCCGGGCCAGTTCCTCGCCCTGTTCGAATGGAACCTTGATCACCAGGAACTTGTCGGGAGCCTCCCCTCCCTCGCTCGCGAATTCCGTTTGCGTCTGGATCTGGGCATCGAGTCCGCTGGATTCCAAAAACGAGCGCGCCGTGGCCAGTTCGAAGGGCTCCGTCTTGGATATCTCGTAAGTGACTTCTGATCCACCGGTGAAATCGACCCCAAAATTGTCGTATCCCTTGCCGACAAAGACGGACCAGGAGCCCAGGATGACCACAACGGACAAAACAGCCCCGATGAAACGCTTGCCAAGGAAATCGACCGAGGGTTTTGACAGCAAGCTGAGCATCTTCACCGACTCAATCTTGGTGTAGTACCCAAGCAGGTCGAACATCATGCGGGTCCCCACCAGCGCAACGTACATGCTCACGATGATTCCCGCACTCAAGGTAATGGCGAATCCGCGGATGGGCCCCGAGCCCTGCCAAAACAGGATGATAGCTGTCAGGAGCGTGGTGATGTTCGCATCAAAGATGGTGCTGAAGACTTTCTCGTAGCCGGAATCCACGGCGCTGGCGTAACGCTTACCAGCCTTTTGTTCCTCACGAATCCGCTCGAAGATGAGGACGTTCGCATCCACCGCCATGCCGATGGTCAGCACAATGCCCGCAATTCCGGCAAGGGTAAGGGTGGGTAGACCAATCGGCCCGGCAAAACTACCCATGCCGGTGAACAGCCCGAGGAACCCGGCCGCGATCATCATGCCCAGCGGCAACAGCACCACGTCAAGCCCAAGGGCGATCACGGCCACCGCACCAGCGAGCAGATAGTAGAGAATAATGAAGACCACAACGGCCACGGCCCCGAAGAGCAAAGCCGAAACACTGCTGCGAATAGAATCTTCACCCAGCGTAGCGGTGACCGACCGCTCCTCAATGATTTCGATGGGAGCAGGCAGCGACCCCGCGCGCAGCACCAAGGCCAGGTCCCGCGCATCCTCGTAGGTAAAATTTCCCTCGACCTGTGCGTTTCCGTTGTAAATCGGAACACGAATCTCGGGCGCGGAGAACAGCGTCCCATCCAGAATGATGCCCAACTGGCGGCCCTGCTCCGTATTGGGATTCCGGTCTCCTCCCGGAGCAAAATCCACGGTCAACCGCCGGAATTTGCCCGCGCCCTGATCATCGAATTGCAGCGCAACCACGTACGTGGGAACAAGCTTGCTGAAATCCTGTTGGACGCCGGCCGTCTTGAGTTCTTCGCCGGAAAGCTTGCGGCGCCTTTCCACATATGCCGGCGTGTACAGTTCCGCCCCGTTGATCACGTCCTTGATGAGCATCATCTCCGTGTTCGGAGGCGCATCGAACGTCCGGCGCTGCTTTATGATCTCCAACTCCGTGGTGCCTTCTGGATCGGAGGAAGGATCGCGCTGGAAGTACCGTCGCCCCCCCGCGTCGACCACCTTGTATCCGGTCGGGGCATTATTGCCGGCAAGCATGTTCTCGACAATTTCCAGGCTCTCCTCGTGAACCATCTTGAACTCGAGCCGGGCCGCACGCATGATGTTGTCTCGGATCCGCTGGATTCGCTCGTCCTCGGAAATCGGATTCCCATCTGCATCGACCGCGTCCTTCTCTCGCCCGGGGATCTGAACGACGATACGGTCGGACCCCGGCTGGAGATAAATCACCGGCTCCGTGCCGCCGAACGCGTCCACCCGGTTGCGAATCACCTCCAGGGCGCGCTGTGGGGCGTCGACTCTCTCATCCTCTTCGAGGTCGCTCATGTCGACCTGCAGCAAGAAACTTGTTCCGCCCTGGAGATCAATCCCCAGCTTGAATCCATCCCTCGCAATCGCCAACGACCACGCCACAAGCGCAATCAGGATCAGCCATTTCCAAATGGAAGGTTTTTGCATGCTCTCTGGTTACCTGTTCAGCGTTCCTGCGGGTCGGGGGGCGCTTCGTCCTTGCCAACAACGTTGGTCACTGCTCCGCGACTCACTTCCACCTTCACCTTATCGGCGATTCGAATCACAAAAGTCTTCTCCTTCACGTTGGAAATCGTTCCCAGGATCCCTCCGCCAAACATCACCTGGTCGCCTGTGCTTACCTTGCCGAGCATCTCCCTGCGCTCCTGCTCCCGTCGGCGCTGTGGACGAATGAGCACCACATAGAAAATGGCGATCATGATGGCCATCATGACGAAAAAGTGGAGCTGTCCCCCCGAAGCCTGTTGCCCGTCAGCACCCGGCGGCGGCGCCATGGCCAATGTGGTCAGTTGTTCAACATTCATCATTTTATGATCCCTCAAGATCCATCCCGACCGAACGGATGTCAGGCAAATCCAGTCGTTTCTCCTGCATCTTCAACTCTCTTTCGCATCCAGCAGTGGCCGATAAGCCCCGTGGAACCCAGCCCTGAACTCGGCAAACGAATGTCCCAGGATAGCCTCCCGCATATCGCCAAGCAACTCCCGGAACGCCTGCAGGTTGTGAAGCGTTACCAGCCGCGGCCCCAGCATTTCGTTCGAATGAAGCAGATGGCGGATGTATGCACGAGTAAAATGCTGACAGGTGTAACATCGGCATCCCTCCTCCAACGGACGGGGATCTTCCTTGTACTTCCCCGCCTTGACCGGATACCGTCCCGCCCGGGTGAAGGCTGTCCCATTTCGGCCCATGCGGGTGGGGATCACACAGTCAAACATATCAACTCCCCGCGCCACCGACTCCACCAGCTGGGCTGGTTCACCGATCCCCATCGCGTATCGGGGCTTTTCCACCGGCAGATACGGAATCGTCAGGTCAATGCCCTCATAGATCATCGCCTCGGATTCTCCCACGCTCACCCCGCCAATGGCATAACCATCGAGCGGCATTGCCACCAATTCCTGGGCACATCGTTTCCGAAGATCACCGTATCTGCTTCCCTGTACAATACCAAAGACCAACTGCCCGGTCGCACGTGGTTCCCGGACACATGAAGCCGCCCATCCTAGGGTTCGCTCTACCGCTTTGCAAGCGTATTCCCGGTCGCATGGATGGGGCGGACATTCGTCGAAAACCATTGCAATATCAGACCCCAATTGCCTTTGAATGCCCATTGATTCCTTGGGCCCAAGAAAAAGAGGCCGCCCGTCGACCGGGGATTGGAACGTCACCCCGGCTTCATCGATCCGGTTCAGCCTCGCGAGGCTGAATACCTGGTATCCCCCGCTGTCGGTAAGAATTGCGCGATCCCATCCCATAAAACGATGCAGGCCTCCCGCACGGGCAATTAGATCCGCCCCGGGCCGGTCATTAAGATGGA
>CAZTAB010000412.1:0-13678 GCA_964611475.1 uncultured Verrucomicrobiota bacterium
ACGCCGGTTGCCGGGACGGCCGGGACCATAGTCGACCGTCGGCGCTGCCGGCGAGCTGAAAGTCGATCGTCTGCTCCCGCACGCTGTAACAACATAGCAACCCCAGAATGCCCCCCTGCACTGCGGGGGGAGCGAGTTCCATGAACTGCTGGTCATGCGGATCACGCCAGTCGGGCTGAATGATCACCTCTGGGGCAGTCCAGTTCGATCCGTCCTCGCTGGGGCGCATGGCGAGGACACGACGCCCCCAAGGGAAACAGTCGTGGGACACCAGCCCCCCCGGATGCATCGGTTCCCCCACCTTTTGATAGAGGGTGTACCCGTTGTCGTCCCGCCCCAGCGTCCGGTTTGAATAATAGGATGCCTGGTCGGCCCCGCCCATCGGGGTCGCGTACGGCATGGTCATTTTCATGCCGACGATCTGCGGCACCAGCAAGGGCCCTTCATGCGCCTTCCAGTGAAGGCCGTCGGAGGAAAAATACCGATAGGTTGCGAATGGATGATGGGTTTCTCCCGGCTTCTGCTTGATTCCCCGCACGAAGGGTGAGCCCGGTTTCCCGCTGCGCTCGGGCCCGCGGAGGCAGAACATCTCATACCGTCGCTGCGGCTCGGCATCGGGGTGAATGATCACGGAGGCATACATGGAGCTACCCCCGGAATCGAAATCAAGAAGGATGTTGGTCTTTGGAAAACCGGGCCGTGGGCACAGGTCCAGCTCCGGTCGCGTCCAGTGCACACCGTCTTCGGACTCCACGTAGGTGAGGACCAGGTGGTTCTCGAAGTCTGCTTGGTCGGCCGGTGTTGCGATGTACCACCCTTTCCACAGCCCGTCGATCGGATCGATGAGAAAGCTGCCGTGGCAAAAACCACTCCCGGCGTCCCACGGATACATCGGCTCGATGAGCGGGTTGGCCGGATCCAGCTGTCCTTTTTCCAACCGCCATCCGATTGCACCCCGCTCCGCGATGTCTTCGTCGAGGATGAACGAGAGGCAATTGAGCCGTTGAATGCCGTGGACTGTTTGAAAGATGGACATAGGAATCCTCTCCTGGAATCCGCTCTTCGTCTGTTTCCGTCCTGGGGTCATGGGAGGACACCCGAGATTCCTATTCGAAACGCCCCAGCAGGGCATCGACCTCCTGGACCTCTCCCTTGCTCAGCGGACCGAACTTCATTGAGTCGGCGTTTTCCTCGACCTGTGCCGCGGTTTTGAAGCCCGGAATGGGAATCATGGCTGCGCTTTTTGCCCACAGCCAGCACAGCGCGCCCTGGGCGGGGGGTCGACCGCGGCTTGCCAGGATGTCGCGAATTGCCTCCATCCTTTTCAGTTGGTCAGCCTGCGAGTCCGCTTTCATGTTCCACTGGTGGCGTATGTCGTCGGGAGGAAAGGTTGTATCCGGGGTGAATTTCCCCGTCAGCAGCCCCTTCTCCAGCGGTCCGCGCACGATGCTTGCGAGATTGTTTTTTTCGCAGAGGGAAAGGGTTTCTTCGGCGCCCCCGAACACACTGAAGGACTGCTGGATGGCCGCGCACCCGGGGCCTTCGGCGAATAAAGCCGCGTGCTCGGGAAAATTGGTGCTCCATCCATAGGCGCGGATCTTTCCGGAAGCCACGAGTTCCTCCAGGAGCTCCCGTATGCGGATCGTCTCGGTGGGACCGCAGCGTTTGATGTGGAACTGGTACAGGTCGATTACGTGGGTTCTCATCCTGCTCAAGCTGGCTTCGCAATCGGCACGAATCGATTCCGGGTCATGGCGCGGCGGGCCGATGGTGCGACTCCTTTCGTCGAAACTGGACCCGAACTTTGTCGCGATGACCACCTCGTCACGACATCCCTGGAACGCCTCCCCGATCAGCTTTTCGCTGTGCCCGGCGCCATACGAGTTGGCGGTGTCGAAAAAAGTAACGCCGAGTTCAAGTCCGCGCCGCAGCGCCCGGATCGACTCGTTGTCGTCCGTCCCGGCCGTACCGAAGGGCCGCTGGTCCCGCCAGACCACGCCGCCGATTGCCCAGCAACCCAGCCCGAGGGCGCTCACCTCAATACCGCTACGGCCAAGCGTTCGTTTCATTTGGAGCCTAAATTTGCATTTTATGACGTCTCTGCAGGCAATAGCGAGCGTAGAGAGACTCGCCACCGAGCGAATGTTCGTGACCTGGAGTCCGGCAGGGCGATATCAAGGTCTCATTGTAATGACCTTGCAGATGAAGGAGCGCACGATGAAAGGCGTACTCTTGCTGAGTCTGATTGTCGGCGGATCCACCCTGGCCGACGATTGGCCGCAGTGGCGCGGACCCGAGCGCGATGGGGTGTGGCGCGAGGATGGAGTGATGCAGGCATTTGCCGGGGCCGAGATCGCACTGCGCTGGCGTGTGCCCGTATCCAGCGGCTACAGCGGACCCACGGTTGCAGGGGGCAGGGTTTTTCTGACGGACCGGATCACGAAGCCCGAACAAATGGAGCGCGTGCTCTGTTTCGATTGGCGCACTGGAGAAGAACTGTGGTCGCTTGATTACGAGTGCGAATACAGGGATGTCGGCTATTCTGCCGGCCCGCGTGCGGCTGTCACCGTGCATGATGGGCTGGCGTATGCCCTGGGATCCATGGGCCATCTGCACTGCCTTGACGCGGCCAACGGCACCGTGCGGTGGAGAAAAGATCTGCATGCCGAGTATCGGATCGACATGCCGATGTGGGGCATTGCGAGTTCGCCTTTGGTTGAAGGGGACCTGCTCATCGCCCAGGTGGGGGGGACGCCCGACGCGTGCCTGGTGGCCTTCGATCGCAGGACGGGCGTCGAGAAGTGGCGCGCCCTGGGAGCTCGATCTTCCTACTCCACGCCCATTGTCATTAATCAGGCGGGTACACGTGTGCTTGTCTGCTGGACCGGCGACAACATCGTCGGTATCGACGCGCAGAGCGGGCAGGTCTACTGGACGCACCCGTTTCCGCCGGCCCAGATGGTGCTGGGCGTTGCCAGTCCTGTATTTCATGACGACCGTCTTTTCTTTACCGGATTCTACGATGGCTCGCTCTTGTTGGCCGTCGATCCCCACAAACCTGCCGTCACCGAAATCTGGCGCCGCCTGGGAGAGAACGAGCATCAGACGGATGGCCTGCAGTCCATTATCTCGACCCCTTTATTTATCGGAGACTACATCTATGGGGTGGACAGTTACGGTGAGTTGCGATGCCTGGACGCAGGGACCGGAGATCGAATCTGGGAGGATCTCAGCGCGGTACCGCGAGCACGCTGGAGCACCATCCATTTCGTACGCAACCGGGGTGCGGTATGGATGTTTAACGAGCGTGGCGAATTGCTGATCACCACGCTTTCATCAAAAGGATTGGTGGTCCACAGCCGGGCACAGTTGATCAAGCCCACGACGGCGCAGTTAAACCAGCGCGGAGGGGTCTGCTGGGCACATCCGGCATTTGCCTACGGGCACGTATTTGCCCGCAACGACGACTCCCTGGTTTGCGCCGGCCTGGAGGAATAGGGTCCGCTTCGTGACAGCTTCTGCCCCTTTCGCTCGTGACGAAAAAGTGTATGCCATGCTGGCTAGTTCCCTCATGCCCGGCTTCCGGTGTATCCATAGTGCCGCCAATATCCGAGGAAATTACTGACCAGGAAGCAGGCTTCCATGAGCGCGGCCACGGGCGTCCCTGCGAGGGCATTGTGGATTCCCCAGCTCAATGTACAGATCATCATGAGGATTCGAATCGTCCGGTCGGCAGGCTGGAAACTGGCACAGGTTCCGACGGCGGAGCCCAAAAGAGCCAGCAGACTCAGAGGGGTCTGGTAGACCCAGAAAAAACTAAGGAGGGAGAGAATCAAAAAGAGGTGCATGAATCGGCGATCCGTGGAAAACACGGATGTGAAAACACGGATTCCCGATAGTATTGCCAGAACCCCCGCTCCGGGTCTGTCCAGGAGAAGAAAATGGGCTGAATTGAATGCCGCCACAAGCGTCCAGCATATGAGGATCTTGCGCCGATCTTTGAATTGATAGGAGGTGATGCCGAAGAGGAATGCGAATGAGGCAAGTACCTGCGAGAGAAGAAAAGTGCTCAATATGACTTTCAGCCGGACGATGTGCCTCGTGAAGAAGCCTTCCAGCGCTTTGTCTTGTTCTTGCGTTGTCTCCACGTCCAGAAGGAATTCGTAAATGTGAACATACGGATCCTGTGCCTCAGGGAACGTGGGTCTGGGAAAGGCCAGGGTGTTCGCGCCGGGCGGTTCAAGCAGTATTCGCACCAGGCGAGAAGCAGGTTGCTGTCGGCGAACCTGGGCTTCATGAAGTTCAGTCCAGCGAATGGGCCTTCTGCACGAGGGGAATGATCCGGTCCTCGGCAAGGCTCATTGGGCCCTTCATTGCTTTTTCCTTCAATTCAACGAGTCGTTTGGAGCCGCCGGCTTGTTCACTGGACCACTCCTTCGCGAAGGCACCCTGCTTGATGTCCCGGACGACCAGCTCTCGCATTTTCTGTTTGATCTCGTCGCTCAACAGGCCTTGGGACCGGGTCAGCGTCCCGTACTGGCTGGTGGTGGAATGATGGCCCATCTGCTTGTAGAACCCACGCTCGCCCATCATGCCCATGATTTCCGCCGCTTCCCCGGAGGCGTAGAGCTCCAGGACCATAAGTTCCTGCGAAAACCCCTGCTCAACACCGATGGCGAAGCACTCCTCGATCCACGCCACCAGTCCGGACCACACCACCTGCTCGGCGAACAGGTCCATCTCCGCCTCCTCCCGGAACGAGGATTCCATCGCCCCGCCACGGGTGCACCCGATGCCTTTCGTGTAGGCCATCATGTAATCCCGGGCGTTGCCGGATGCATCCTGATTCACTGCGACCTGGGCCATCGCTCCCTTGCCGCGCTCGAAGAGCGTCCGGACCATGGTCCCCGTCATGCGCGGCGCGACCATGACCACGTCGGTATCGGCGGGCGGGTTGATCAAGTCGTACGAGACGTTGTATCCGCTCGACCACATGAGAATGTTGCCGCTCTCGACGCCCGGGGCGATCTGCTCGCTCCAGACCTTCGGTTGTGATTCGTCGGTTGTCAGGATTGCGAGCAAGTCGGCTGTTCTTGCGGCTTCCGCGATAGTGAAGACGTCGAACTGGTCCTCCTGGGCGTGCTCTCGGTACTCGTCTTCCCGGTTGCCTACGATCACGTTCAGGCCGCTGTCTCGCAGGTTCAACGCCTGTGCCCGGCCCTGGTTTCCGTAGCCCAGAATCGCGATCTGTTTGCCTTTCAACGGTGCGATGTCTGCATCTTGATCGGTGTAAATCTTCATGGCTTGCCTGCTTTTACCTTCAATGATGTCCTGCCCTGTATCACAATGCGCCCACCTGCTTGCGCTTCGTCCCGCTTGCCGTCCTGCTTGACGCTTACGACCGTGCCCGCTTTTCCCGCTTCGGGCGGCATGACCACCTCGCCTTCCACCCCCGGAGGTAGTACGCACTTCAGTAAAAAAAATCCATCCTCAAACTTCCATTCGATAAGGATTTCTCCCTGGGGCGCCGGCCAGATCCCTTTCGCCCACGAGAGATCTCCAACCTGGGGAGCGATTTCCACCTTGCGGAATCCCGGTGCCAACGGGCACACACCCAGAACGAAGCGACTTAGCAGATAGGTCGGGCTGGTCGCGCCTGAGTGAGCGGCACAGCGCCGGTCCCGGCTTCGCCATTCGCCGGTATCCCGGCTCCCGTGCAGGCTCCACATCTCGGCCGTGGTCTGCAGCCCGGCCCGATGCATTCGGCCATAGCGGGTTCTCATCCAGTCCAATGCCTGCCGCGCCCGTCCAATGCCGAACAACGCCTCACCGGCCCAGATGAAGAACAGCGACTCGATCTGGCCCACTTCCAGCGTTGATGCCCGTTCTTCGATATAACGCAATGCCCGATTCGCCTGGTCGGCACTCGCATATCCAAATCCAATCATCAGGATGTTGCCGTGCTCGCTGACGTGAGATGATTGACGTCCATCCCGGATACAATCCACGAACACGCCGCGCTGGCTGTCCCAGAAAAATTCTTCAAGAGTTGGCTTGATCGCATCGTGCTCCACGCGATAGGCCTCGGCTACATCGTCACGGCCGACCACCTCCGCCATCCTGCCCGCGAGGTCCAGTGCCCGCGCAAAGAACGCATTGGCGCAAAGGTTTGTTTCCCCGCGGTCGATGTCGGCTTGATCGAAGAATACGTAGGTCGGCATTTCGCCCAGGAGTCCGTTTTTGTCCGTATAACGACGGAGCCATTCAACATGTCGGTGAATCCGGGGAAACAATTCTTGCAGGAAATTCACATCTCCAAAATAGAGATACTGTTGCCAGATTCGCTCGAAGTAAGGGAAGGCCCCGTCCAGCATCGGCGTCGCCTCCGGACCCATTCCCGGGTTTGCATTGTGAATGAGCCCGTATTCGCTCTGACCCTGGGACACGACCCGCAGGTAGCGGTGGTGGATCTGCAGGTCCCCGAACGCGGCAAAATTGACGGGCAGCACGGTGGTCACATCCGTGATGTGTTGACGACGTTCCCGGTTCGGCGCGTCCATGATCCGGTCCGTCATGCATAGCTTCGAGGTTTTCTTCCCCGCTTCCCATGCCCAATTCAATAGCGGGTCGCTGCAGGAAAACGACCCCGCGTCTCCCGTCGGATATTCGATCCGTATGAATCGCACATCGTGAATCTTCAAGGGCGTCTTCACGTTCCGGCATGTTAGCTGCACGAATTGAAAATGCCGCCAGTCGAATGTTCGCCACGTCTGTCTTCCGTCCCTCAGGATGTATTGGTCCGCCTGCTCGTGTTGCCGGGCGCGGGAAGGATGAAAGGGCGACACGTTGCCGGCATTCAGGCGATCCGCATAACCGATATCGATGACCGCTCCTGCATCTCCCTCGACTTCAATCTCCACATGGGCGTTCACGATTTCGCCCACGTCCAGGACCACCACCGCATCGTAGATTCCCCTGAAGTCGTCGTAGCCCTTTTCGTAGTCAAAAGGCTGAATCTCGGTGATTCCGCTTTTCACCAGCAGATTTTCGGCGTCCTCCACTTTTGTTTCGGAGGGGCCCGCGATTACTTCTTTGTCCATTCGCGCAGCGACCATCGAGGGGGCCGCCCCGACCAGTTCAAGGACTTCCCCAACCTCCACGATCGATTTGGCGCGGATCGTGGTTTCCTGCAGGAATGGGATGTCCCGCGGCTCCATTTGAATCCATGGGAACATCATGCCCCGCGTCGACACGGATCCTTTGATTCCCACCAGCGGCTTCGACCGCCCCCAGTTCGTATCGTCGAATCCGCTCTCGAGCCAGCCCTCTGGTTCCCGGCGGCCGTCGTAAAACTCGGCGAAAGTCAGATCATCGAATTTCGGAGAGGGATTCCATGTTCCGGCGGTCTGCGTTGCCCAGGATCCGTCAGTCACTACAAGGTCGGAATCCAGTTCCAATTGAAGGAACACGCCGCCCTGGCTTGGATGCGCAGCCATGTGGCCCGTTTTTTCCCGGCTTCCGTAGTGGTAGCCGATCAGGGCGATCACGTTCTCGCCGGCACGAATCTGATTGACCACGTCGTACGTATCGTAGGATTGCCAGCGCGGGTCGCAGTGCGCCGGTCCACGGCCCACGCGTTGGTAGTTGATGAAGAGCAGATAGTTCGTGTCCCCGCTGACGTGGCAGACCGCTTTCTCCGGAAGCGTCTCCCGTTGGAAGGTCTTACGGAAATAGAGATAGGCGTTTTCCGGCGCCGGGTCTCCGCTGCCCCAGATCCACTGGGCATGCCATCGGTCCGGGTGCAGATTTCCTTCGGTCGTCATTCATCCATCCTTAAATCTTCGTATGTCGTTTTCCCAATCCTCGGCCGAATCCTGATCGGCGATCAGGATTGGGATCAGGTTTGGGATTAGGATCAGATTGGGGCTGACGACTTTTTCAACCCTGATTTTTTTCAAGATAGTCGCTGAGGAGATCCCTGACCAGCCTGGATGGGGTCTGGTTTCTTTCCTTACAGTGTTCCGTCAGTTTCTTGCTTAGATCCGCCGGCAGGTGAAAGCCCCGCTCGACCTTTTTCCCTTTCCCGGCAATGCCGTCCTTGAACCGGTAAAGGTTGTCATTGAACGGAGCGATGGTGAGAGGCAAGGTTCTCCAGTAATATTGGTGTTTTCGCGACTTCCATCCTTCGTATACGACGTCCCAGGGAAATAGGTCGAAATGCGGGATGAGCTGCTTTTCCGTCAAGGGTTGTGAAAGCCCCTGGTAACGGTAGTCCACGGAAAGGCGAACCCGATTCTTTGTCGTATTCGGCAAGGCCTTGTGGATCGTGAGGCTGTTGAAGAATAGCACGTCACCTGCGTGAAAGTTGCTGCTTCGCCACTCCCCATCGACGGTGCTCACGTCGACCCCGACCGATCCCGGACCAAGTGCTCGCCGCAAGTTGAGCAGCCCCGATTCCTGGGATCCAGGAAGGACGGCAAGCCCCCCCAGCTTTCGAGGGCAATCTCCCAGCGGGATCCACGCCGTCCAGCAGTCTTCCGTGCCCTGGATGTGGACGAAGTCCTGGTGGGCTGGTGTTGTGAAATTCGATTTTCCCGGAAAGCTGATCCGCCCGATCTTCTGTGGATGTACAAAGGTCTGCTCGCCGAATAGTTTGTCCAGCACACGGATGATCGCGGATGAATGGCCGAGAGAGTGGAACGACTCCATCCTCTGGAATTCACAGAACACGGGCAGTGACTCTTTGGAGCCCTCGATGAATCCCTCGCTCGAGGAAACCAGGTCAAATGTGGGGGGGGCGTCGTCTAGCCAGCCGTGCCCTTGAAGAATCCCCGCGAAATCGCGCCTGACTCGAAGCACGGCTTTCTCCGACAGCAGGCCGCGGAAGAAAAGATAGCCGTCACGCTTGGCCCGCCGCCTCAGCTTCGCTGCGTCATTCGAGATTGCATTGGACTTCAAAAATGGCTTCATCACTACTCTCCAGAGTACCTTGGGCTTCCAGCTCCGTATACGTAAACTGCGAGTTCTTGCGAGATCCGAAAATAAATGAGAGGCGATCGTTTGTTGAATAGGTTGACGTTTTCCTGCCGGGGCAGGGCGAGACCCTGGCGCAGGCCCCCGCATATCACTGGGAGCGTGACGCTGAAGTTGTCGGACGCATCTATCGCAGTACCCGGGAGAAGCGTCATGCATATCAGCTTTCTCCCTTCAAATCTTCCTCTCGGGCATTGTCACCGCCGCAGATCCGGACAACGATAGGAAGCTTCCGGCCTTTGTCCAGATCCTTTGTGGAATGACGACTCAAGGTGCCGGAGCACGCCAGCTACTCCCTCCTGGAAGATGCCTCTGGAGCAAGTTTTTTGGCTGATGGCCATGTCCGGAGCCACATCCGTTTTGACATTGGGGGCGCACACCCTAAGATCATCCTCCATGAATCCTGTGGTCGAATATGCCGTTCGCGCCGCCATTCTTCTCGTGGCGGTGGTCATCGCCTATCTCGTTGCGAACAGGATCCTGGTCCGCCTGGTCCGCCGAGTCGCAGCGAAGACGGAGGCGCGCTGGGACGATGCGCTGGTGGGCAACAAGGTGTTCGGACATCTTTCGTGCCTGGTGCCGGGGCTGGTTGTCTACTTCGGCTGCATAATTGCGTTTCCGGGCTCGGGCGACCTGAATGCGATTCTGCGGCGTGTGGCAATGGCCTACATGATCGTCGTCCTCCTCCGGACGATCTCCGCGGTGCTGCGCACGCTGGTTGAGGTCTATCGCACGCACGAGGTCTCCAGGCAGCGCCCGATCAAGGGCTTCGTGCAGACGATCGAACTCGTCATCTGGATTGTGGGGCTCATTGCCGTTGTCGCGATGCTGATGGATCAATCGCCGTGGAAATTCCTCACCGGAGTCGGCGCGCTGAGCGCTGTCCTGCTCTTGGTATTCAAGGATTCCCTGCTCGGATTGTTTGCCAGTTTCCTTGTCACCTCCAACGACATGGTGCGGATCGGCGACTGGATCGAGATGCCCAAGTATGGCGCGGACGGCGATGTGATCGATATTTCCCTGAACACGGTGAAGGTCCAGAACTGGGACAAGACGATTTCCACCATCCCGACCTATGCGCTGGTCGTCGACCCGGTGAAGAACTGGCGCGGCATGTCGGAATCCGGCGGCCGCCGAATCAAGCGTGCGATCAACATCGACATGCACACGGTGCGGTTCTGCTCGGCGGAGATGTTGAACCGGTTCGAGAAATATGAACACGTCGCGGAGTACCTTGTCGCCCGGCGCAAGGAGGTGGATGAATACAACCGTGAACATGGCGTCGACACCGGTCACATTCTCAACGGTCGTCAGCTGACTAATCTCGGCACGTTTCGTGCGTACGTTGTCGGCTACCTTCAGAACCATCCCATGATCAACCAGGACATGACGTTCCTTATCCGGCAACTGGACCCCACCGACCGGGGCCTTCCGCTGGAGATTTATGTCTTCAGCGGTGACCAGGTCTGGGCGAATTACGAGGCGATCCAGTCCGATATCTTCGACCACATCATCGCCGCAGTGCCGGAGTTCGACTTGGCGGTGTTCCAGTCGCCCAGCGGCCGCGATTTTCGTAACCTTGCGCCCGGTTGATAATTGGATGCGTGCCCGGGCGATACAATGTGTGCTGGTCCAGTGGCGCAACGGCAGAATAGGTTTCCCTCGCTCCCGCGGGAGAATTCCGCAGCGTTCTTCACGCCTGGGGGAGGGAATCGTATGACCTTGGGTACAAGCCGGTGATTCTTGCCCATGCCGGGCAGGCGGGGGAATGCCCATCACGTTGCCGCATCGACAAAGCCGGCCGTTCCCGTCACCATCGGGCTCATGCAGTATGTTATCGTTGACGCGGATGGGATGCTAGGCCCCGCTCAGGTTGCTGCCTGCAGGATCCATCGTTTGCCGGTCGGGTTTTCCGGGTATACCGAGCGGGCGAGGAGGCCTGCCCGAGCTCTGATGGATCCACGGCAATTCGGAAGCATGACGGATTGCCGGATGGCGGTGGGGGAAGCCGCCCCGCGCGAACATCCAGGGAGGGCGCAGGGATGACGAGGATTCAGGTCACGGGCGGGGACGGGTATGTCGGGAGCAACTTTGTGCGTTACATGCTGCGCACACATCCCGGGATCACGGTTGTCAACCTGGATGTGTTGACCTACGCAGGAAACCTGAAAAGCCTGTCGGACCTCTATCAAGACTCCCGCCACCAGTTCATTCGCGGGAGCATTGGCGACCCGGACCTGGTCGGCGAGTTGTTCTCGACGGAGTCCTTCGACGCAGTTCTCAATTTCGCTGCGGAGACCCACGTGGACAGGAGTCTGGGGGATGCGCACCCTTTCGTTGAAACCAACCTCGTAGGGACGCAGCGCCTTCTTGACGCCGCGCGGTCAAATGGGGTGGGGCGGTACGTGCAAATTTCCACGGACGAGGTGTACGGGTCCCTCGGTGAACAGGGCCGGTTCACCGAGGAGTCTCCCATCTCGCCGAATAACCCATATTCTGCGACCAAGGCCGGGGCCGATTTTCTCGTGCTTGCGGCCCATGCTTCGCACGGGATGGATGTCGTCATTACCCGATGTTCCAATAATTACGGGCCATACCAGTTCCCGGAGAAACTGATCCCGCGAATGATCTGCAGCGCGCTTGAGGATGAGCCGTTGCCCATCTACGGGGATGGCCTTCATGTCCGGGACTGGATTCATGTTGAGGATCATTGTTCTGCCATCGACTTGGTGCTGCGGCAGGGCCGGCCGGGCGAAATCTACAACGTCGGCAGTATGCACGACATTCCTAATCTGGATGTCGTGAGGGGGATTCTCCGGTGCCTTGACAAGCCCGACTCTCTCGTCCGGCATGTGGAGGACCGTCCCGGCCATGACCGCCGATACGCCATCGACCCGTCGAAACTGGAGCGTGAACTGGGCTGGTTCCCAGAATATTCATTCCATGATGGACTGCAGGAAACGGTGGAGTGGTACGTTGACCACAAGGATTGGCTGGATGATCTCCGCCGCGGAGGGGGCACGATTGCTGTACGGGGGCAGAGCGGCGAATGTTCTGGTTGACGAATGACGCGGGAACTTGTCATTTGATTTTCTGTCGGCATTCCCCAACCTGTCTTTTCCTGCGGATGGGAAAAGAATCGTTGACAAGTGGGGCTAATCATGGCTTATCGACCCCCAGCAGTGCGGAAAACTTGTTGAGTCGCAGTTCCAGGCTCATCACACCTCCTCTTGTTTTCCCCTGTAGGGCGGCCGCGACTTGACTGCGTCGCCGGAATTGGATGGCAAGCAATTCGACCTGTGCTTTCCTTTTGGACTGGAACGAACTGAATCGCGAGGATTGCCGGGGAAACTCCCCTGTTTTGATCCACTGGAGGTTTCCATGGAGCAGAACCTCGGATTCCACAGTATTGTGAGGGCACGTTTGTGAAGGAGAACAGGACTGTTGATTCCGCATCGGTCAAGGAGGCTTCCGCTTGGCGACGCATTGTTCAGAAATATGAAACCCCTGAGGTTTTTCGGAGTGCCTGGCAGCTCGTAAACACCTTGGTGCCCTATATCTTCCTATGGTGGCTGATGTTCCTGAGCTTGGATGTTTCCTACTGGCTAACGCTCGCTTTATCGTTGCCCGCGGCCGGCTTCCTGGTCCGGATTTTCGTCATCAACCACGACTGCGGGCACCGATCGTTTTTCAAAAGGGTGGGGACCAACAATCTGTGGGGTTCCCTGACCGGGACCATCGCGCTGGTTCCGTTCGCTTACTGGAGGCGGGACCATGCTCAACACCACGCATCTTCCGGGAACCTGGATCGGCGGGGTGTCGGGGACATCTGGACGTTAACTGTGGAGGAGTACCTGGACCTGCCGCGCTGGAGGCGCTTGTTCTACCGATTGTATCGCAACCCGGTCGTCATGTTCCTCGTGGGACCTGTTTTCGTGTTTTTGGTTCTCTACCGAGTGGGCGATCTCAAGTCCCCAAAGGCGGACTTGGCAAGCATCTGGAAAACCAACCTTGCGCTTGCCCTGATTGTCGGGGTGGCCGCGTGGCTGATTGGAATCAAGGCGTTCTTCCTTGTGCAGGCGCCAATCGCCTACTTTGCTGCGGTTGCCGGCGTCTGGCTGTTCTACGTCCAGCACCAGTTTGAGGGCGTGTACTGGGAGCGCACGAAAAACTGGGACTTCCTGAGCCAGGCCCTGCAGGGAAGCTCTTACTATCACCTCCCGCCATTGCTCCAGTGGTTTACCGGAAGCATTGGCTTCCATCACATCCACCACCTCAGCCCGCGTATCCCGAATTACCTTCTCGGGAAATGTCACTCGGAAAACGAACTGTTCCAGAAGGCCAAAAAGATCAACCTCTTGCAGAGCCTCGAACTGGTGCGATACAAGCTATGGGATGAAAAGGGACAGAAACTGGTGACGTTTTCGGAGTTGCGATCCATGCTCCGGAAACGGGCGCTGGTGTAAGCCAGCCGGCTTACCAGCCCTCTTCTCTCTTCCGGCGCAGTCCCCTCCGGCTTCCTTTTCCGGATTTCCTGGCACCACCGGCCCCCCGGCGATTTCCACCGCCACCGCCTCCGCAGTGGAGTACTCCGCCACCGCCTAGGAATCCACCGCCACCGCCATGGACTACGCCGCCACACGGT
>CAZTAB010000413.1:0-13397 GCA_964611475.1 uncultured Verrucomicrobiota bacterium
CGCCCGGTCCTCGCGAATCCAGCGAACGAAATCACCCACTTCCCGGTGAAACGCTTCATCATAGCCTAGATCGTACTGCTCATGTCGGACTTCCGCGTCATTCATAGTTCGCCTGTACAGGGCTTTATGATCGCGCTGTGGAACCAGCTTGAAACCACCGTTGCGGCATTCACCCCAGGGACCCTCCGATTCCCGAAATGCGTGAATGGGATACGCGAGGCCGGAATTGATACTGGCCACCGCCCCCGATGAAAACCGAATGGTGGAATGTAGGACGTCGGGATACCCATACCGCGGATCATGCTGCGGTCCGCGAACGGCGGTAACGCACACAGCGTCGCCACACATCCCCCGAAACCAGTCAATGACGTGGACCCCGTGCAAATGATAGATCCCCCCGCCCGTTTCCGGTCGCCCCCACCACGTCTCCCACCAGGGAAAATCCCGAAGGTCCGCATAGGTTGCCGCCGTAATCCCCAGCGGCTCGCCAAGAAGCTCGGCGGAGGAGACCAATTCAATCATCCTGGCCCATGCAGACCGCAGCCGGCGTTTGTGACCGACCATCAGCTTGACCCCGCCCGCCTCACAGGCCCGCACCATGCTCCAGCAACCGGGAACGGTCAGAGCCATCGGCTTTTCGCAGTAAACATGAAGCCCAGCCTCCGCCGCAGCGATCACCACAGGAGCGTGCTCCGAGTTGACCGTGGTCACTGCAACGGCATCCAATCCACCCGCGTCGATCATCTCCCGGAAATCTGTAAAATGTGGAACCGTGAGTGAATGGCGCTCTGAAATCGTCTTTTTATATGCGTCGGCCACATCACATAGAGCGGAGATCTCGGCATGCTGAACAAGGTAATCGGAGAAAAAATTGGCGAATCCGCCGCAACCGACCAGTCCGATTCGAAGTGGCTCACTCATCCTCCTGAATGTAGAATACAGGAAGGATTACGACAAAGAACTTTGGTTCTCGCTGGATGAGCAATCCCAACGACATCACCTGGATTTTCGGCTACGGGTCCCTCATGTGGCGGCCCGATTTCGAGTACTGCCAATGCCACAACGCCTGGATTGACGGCTGGGGTCGCCGATTCTGGCAGGGATCGACGGACCATCGCGGCGTCCCGGGAGCACCGGGGCGGGTTGCAACCCTGGTCCGGGAGCCTGGCGCCAAGTGCTGGGGAACAGCCTTTGCTCTGCATAAATCCGCCACGGAAGGGATCCTCGCCCGGCTCGATGACAGGGAACAGGGTGGCTATCAACGGATCCAAACCACAGTTTTCTCCCATCAAGCGCCCCCCGTGAATTGCCTTCTCTACATCGCCGGCCCCGGAAACCAAAATTACCTGGGCGAAGCAAGCATCCGGCAGATCGCCGAACAGGCCCTACACGCAACAGGCCCCAGCGGGGCCAACACCGACTACATACATCACCTCGCCGAATCGATCCGTGGCATGGGAGCCACAGACAGCCACGTCTTTGAGGTGGAAGCCGAGATGATCCGGATCGGGAAGGCGAAACACAGCTTTCCCCCCGGCAAGGAACACGTCCCGCACGGCCCACAAAAACCGAACCCACCGGATTCAGGCGCCAGGGCAACCCGTTCATAAAAACGGAACCCCACGACCTGAATGACAAGGGGATCAGCAAGCATCATTGCGCGTCTTCGCCCATCCGTGCATGCGACCTGCAATATGGCAACCCAGGAAGACGCCCATGAACGCACGGGGTCGATTACATTGAAAACCGCCTGCGCCACGCACCAGGCCAATCACCCAGGCTGCCTCGTAACCCGCAAGTACGGTTTCACCTCGTTCCAACCATCTGGAAACATTTCCTTGGCTTCGTCATCAGAGACCGAGGGGACAATGATGACATCCTGTCCCTGTTTCCAGTTCGCGGGGGTCGCCACTTTGTGTTGAGCGGTCAATTGCATGGAATCCAGCACGCGAAGAACCTCGTCAAAATTCCGCCCCGTGGTCATCGGGTAGGTGAGGATGAGCTTGATGTTCTTGTCGGGCCCAATGACAAAAACGGTCCGGACCGTCGCATTGGTCGCCGCGGTGCGGCCGTCCGAGGTTCCCGGCTCATCCGCGGGAAGCATGCCGTACAGTTTTGCCACCGCCAGATCGGTGTCCCCAATCATGGGGTAGTTAACCGGGTTCCCTTGTGTCTCCTCAATATCCTGTTTCCACGCGTTGTGATCATCCACAGGGTCAACACTCAAACCGATGATTTTGCAGTTTCGCCTGGCAAACTCGGGCTCGAGGCCGGCCATGGTTCCCAACTCCGTGGTGCAAACAGGCGTAAAATCCTTCGGGTGGGAAAACAACACGGCCCAGCCGTCGCCGATCCACTCGTGAAGATGAATTTTGCCCTGGGTTGTCTGGGCAATAAAGTCCGGCGCCTTGTCGTTGATTCGCAATGACATATCGTATCTCCTTTCTGTTGATACAAATGGCGGGTTGTTTCAGGGTTGATCGACCGCTCCACTGGCGCTCGCCTTGCCGGTCTCCAGGCACTGCCCATTCCCACCAAAAGGCGAATACCCCGCCCCGACCGACCCCAGGCGATCGTTCTAGCCGTACCGCGAATCCGAATTTGATTCCAGCCCAAAGTTTCATGCAGAATGGATGAATGAAAATTGTTGTTTTCGGCGCGGCGGGATGGGCTGGGCGGGCTGTCCTCCAAGCCCTCGCGCCTCATCATGAGGTCCGTGCGACGGACCTCAATGACAGGGCGTGGGAAGAATGGGAGGATGTCGACGGATCGTGGTCCGGAGGAGAGATCATGCACGCCGACATTTCTGACTATGACGCGACAGAGCGGGTCATCGCGGGGATGGACATCGTCATCCATCTCACCGTGTACTTTCCCTCCCCGGAAGAGACCGAACACGAAAGGGACCCCGCCCCGTTTCTCGTCAACCTGAAAGGGCTTTGGAATGTCCTCCAGGCCTCGCGGAAGCATGGTATCCGCCGAATCGTGCACCTTGGCTCCTGCCCGGTAGCTCATCCGGACGGCGTATTTTTCAGCGCAGATGTGCGCCGTCAGGAATACGACCTGTACGCCACAAACAAACGGCTCCAGGAGGAAATGTGCCGCCACGCACATGAAGGATTGGGGTTAAAGATCATCGTTCTGCGACCCGAGTACATCGTGGACGGCCGACTGGGAATCGGCCGGTACCGGGAAAAGCTGGGGAGCGCGCACGGCCACCCGGCCATCCCCGGGTGGGTGTGCCGCCACGACCTGGCGGAGGCCTGTCGTCTGGCGGCCGAAGCCGAGTCACCCGAATTCGACGTACTTCACGTCACGAGCATGGGGGAAGCGGACCGAACCTGCAACTCGGCCCATGCACGGGAAGTTCTGGGTTTCGAGAACATGGCCGACCTGGAGAAATATCGCTAGGAAACCGCCTGCATCAGACCCCGCATGTATCCAAAGGCGAAGAGCCGGCCGAGCATCGAATACCCCGAATTTTCATTTTCCTCCCCATAGAGTTGAGGCACGTGATCCGGACGCATCGGCCCCGCAAACCCGATGTCGCGGTAGGCTCGCATGGCCGACACCATGTCCGTTTCCCCGTTGTCGTGGAAACTCTCCACAAATCCAGTCTCCGTTCGAAGGATGTCGCGAAAATGTACATAGCGAATGTTCGGGCCAAGCCGTCGAATGGTCTCCGGAATATTCACGCCCATTTCCGCAAACGTTCCCTGGCAGAAGCAAATCGCATTGGCGGGGCTGTCGTACAGGTCCATCAGTTTTTCGAATGCCTCCACGCTCCACATGATCCGAGCCTGCCCCCCCAGCACCGGCAGGGGTGGATCGTCAGGATGCATGGCCAGGACAATCCCTGATTCCTCCGCAACGGGAAGAATGTGGTCCAGGAAATACTTCAGGTTGTCCCACAACTCGGCCTTCGGGACAATCTTGTCGGACCGGACCGGCTCGAGAATCTTCCCCGAGTCTCGGTCAAAGCCGGTGACCAGCGCGCCGCCTCGGGCCTTCTTCGTCGCCGAGGTTCTCGACCAGTCGCTGCCTGCAATCATGTTGTAGCAGAGAATGCCAACCCCTTCCCCGTTCATCTCCCGAAGAAGTTCGGCGATCACTCCGATTTCCCGGTCCCGCTCCGGGGTTCCCAGCTTGATCTCTTCAATAGGAAGATACCCCTCCACGACGGACGACCGCATCCCGAATGACTCGACGCGACGGCGAAGATTCGACAGCGAGTCACCATAGATCCCCGGATAACGAAGGACCACATCATCCACCCCACACTGCGCGGCAAAGGCAAGGTTTCGTTCTGACAACGGTTCCAGGACGGTGGCAATGCGCATGTTTGTCATGGCCAGCGTTCCTACCGATTCCCCGGTTACTTGTCGAGATTGTCTCTTCAACAGCTACAGCGGGAAGTCTCCCCGGGCGCTTACATCCCCGACCTTTCGTGGGGCAGCATTTCGCAGACGCCGAGTCCTTTGCAGAACATGAATTCCACTTTAATCCACAGGTATGCGGCCCGCTTCATCGACAGGCAATGCGAGCAGGGAGACATTCGCGCCACCTTGGGGCAAGATCAGTAGAAAAAAACAAGTCCCCCTCTGAATCTGCGTTGCTTCTCAAAGACCATCCCGGCCGGAACGACAAGCGACAGGGCGCCATCGTCGAGCGAGTGCGCAGTGGGTGATCCCGTTGAGGCCGACGAAAGCGCCCCCGTTCCGCCGGCAAACTTCCCGCATCAGGGTGGCGAAGCGATCCCCGGTGGATCCAGCAATGCCCTTGAGTTCATCCTGCATCAACACGGGAAAACCCACCGCATGAATCCGGACACGCCGCGCTCCCGAGGCATCCTTCAGGTTGATCCGGTCAATCTCCTGCAGCACCGGTTCCATCGACAAACCAGAAAACTCGTCGCCAAGAACATAAATGCTGATCCGCTTGTCAGGATGATAGAATGTCTTGATGGCGGTTGTCAGCCCTTCGACCGGACTGCTGTTGCTGAATGCCCGCCACGATCGAAGGGTGTTCAAAATCGCCCTGCGCCTCGCCGAGGTGTCGGGAATCCAACGCCCCGCGTACTGCGTGAACATGTAAGTCCCCATGTCGTTCATCACCTGGATCCCCTTTACCCGGGGATAGATATCAAGGATTTCATCCAGCTTCTTGACGACCAGCGGCCAGCAATATGTCTGCATGCTCCCGGAGGTATCGATCAGGAAAATGATGTACTCACTGTCAACAGGAATGCCACCGATCGGACTCTCAGGCCGGAGGGGAATACCGTGCAGCAGCCTCCTCATTTCCTCCGTCAGCTTCTGCTTCGCTTCTGCGAGCTGCCCCTCCAGCTCATTCTGTGCCTCGCCTCGTTCCAACGCCGAGGCAAACCGCCCTTCGACCTCGGCGAGGTCCGCTCGAAGCCGGGCCAGCAGTTCCTCGTATTCCGAAAGTTGCCCCTTTCTTTTCGTCAACGCCAGGTTGGCGAACTCGGTTTTCCCCTGGATCTCACGGAGCTCCCCCTCCAGCCTTTCAATGACACCCCGGGCCTCCTCTCGAATCTGCTGCGTGGCCCGGGTCTCGCCTCCCTTCGAGAGCACGAAAAGGATGATGATGGCGCCGAATCCACAACAGATCGCATCCAGGAAGGACAGGGTGAACATATTGAATTCCCGCCGCTTCATGCCTTTAACTCATCATTGACCCATCGATCCGAACAGACACTCGGCCCCCTGTCGCCTTCTACGGCCAGTCCTCCGAGGGACTGAAGAACGAGCCTCTGCTCTGCACAGCCAACCGCCAGTAGGATGTTGCCGCCATCGGGTCCCCTTCCATTGGGAAAAGAACCACGTTGAAGGGCAAGCCCCGGGGCAAATCCCGAACCGCATCCCGAAAATGCTTCAGCCGTGCGGATCCAGATACCTTTTTTTGAATGGGCTTCCGGCTTCCGATGGTGGGCAGACCATCCACAAGGAGAAAAACATTGTCGGGTCGCGGCCTGAGTTGACCGATAGCTCCGACCGCGGCATGGAGACTTGTCCCCTTTTCCGGCACGGCCTTTCGCAATGCACCCATCGCGTCGGCCAGCACGGCCGGGTTTGACGCATCAAGCCACTCCCCAGCGGTGTCCGGCAGAACAGGTCTCGCCGTCTCGTTGAACGCATAGAGCTGGAACCGGGCACCGGCGGGGAACCGGGAGGTGATCCAATCCACCGTGGAAACGGCCCTCTGCCACTTCGGAGACTGCCGTTTGGCATCATCAGAAAGGTTGCGGCGAATGATCACATCTACGATCTGTTTTCCGAGCATGCTCGCCGACGCATCGACAAGAACAAGGATTCTCTCCCCTCCCAATTTCACGCCGGTCAGGTACTGCCGGTCGCCGTCCCCTCGAAATTCCTTGATGTTCATCCCGCCGTCCGCATCAATGGCCGCCGCCTTCAGCCGTGTATAATCCTCCTCCAGAGACCTGATGTCGGCCTTCAGGCGGTTCGCTCGTTGCTTTCCGGCAAGTGTCTCGCCCCTGTATTTCGACAGTTCCCCCCTTTTCCCTTCCAGTTCCTTCTCGATACTCGACGACAACCCTCTCGTGTATTCGGCTTCCCTGTTCGTTTCCTCCATCATATTTTTCACTAGGATCAGGTCCTTCCTCTTCTCCAGCACTTCCTGTTCGATCCTGCTGGTGTCCGCCTCCCGTCTAGATGCCTCCTCGGTCCGCTCGGACAGGGCGCGGGCATTGATAATGACGAAAAGCAAGACGACCGCTCCAAACCCGCAGAAAATACAGTCGAGAAAGGAGACGTTGAAAATGTTTACGGTTCTACGCGCCATGGCCTTTCTCCACGAAGATCAGCGTTAGTTCATCCGCTGACCCTTCGATTCGAATTTTCTGACCCGCGCGAAGAGGCACCGGCCCGGCAACCAGGCGATCATCCAGAAACGCGGAGGGACCGGCGGTGGGTTCAAGCACCGGCGTCCCCCTCTTCAAGCGAATGGAGAGGATTCCCTTCTCTTCTGGCCCGCCAATGCGAATACCCTCCCGCTTCCGATCCAGGCAGATGCTCATCAACCCCACGCCGATGGGACAGGCCGTTGCCCCGAGAAGCACGTGTGTCGGCGGCGGCGGTGCTGCCATCCGATCTATCCCTGAAGGTTCGGTGGCCACCCCCCTTACCCGAACCGGGCGCCCGGTCAAAAGCGTAGCGCCCCTCGAATCCTTTTCCGACAGGAACTCCTCCCGAAGCGCCAGCGCCCCGAGCGCTGCAGCACCGGGAGGAAGGACTTCCACCGCCGCGCAATTTTTCGAGGAAAGGGCCTCCGGGAGGCCCGGAATAAGGGCCGCCCGGTGCGAAAGATATATTGCGGCCACGGGGACCCCTGAACAGGGGGACGCGATCATGCCCCGAATCATCTCCACAATTTGGTTCCGCACAACCGAGCTTGCCTCCACCAGCATCCCGGGAAGGACCGAAAGGGAATACGCAGCCTTTCCTGCATTCAACTCCAGCGGCACGCCATCCCCTGGGATCCGGTTCCGCAGCAGCGGAAGGATCCGGCTGTACAACTGTTGTTCAACTTGCGCGTGGTGAAGCGGATCAAACCGTGTGGCACGAACGAACTCGGCGGAGAGCCCGTTCGCAATCTGCTCCAGGAGTTCATGCCATCCGCCGTCGGAAAGGACCTCCGTGGTCTCAAGCTCGACCCGACCATCCACGGAACAACGAGCAATCTCAATCCGGTGCAAGTGTGCGTCGACATGAAATATTTCGCCGGCCTCCGGCGCTGGGCGGACCGCGGCCACCGCATTGGGAACGAAACCAAGAACCTGCACGTCCAGCTCCTGAAAAACACCAAGCAGGACCCCCAGCTTGGCCTCATCCATGAACGCGGGGACCGAGACGACCCACTCGGAGGCAGGCAACGCAAGTGCCTCGACGATTTTTGCGAGCTGGTGGTATGCGATCTCCGCGTGACTGGACGCCGCCGCGAACTTCCCCGAAAGGGGCTTTGCGCTCAACTGCGCCCAGAAGCTGTGGTTGGTTTGCCGCGGATGGATCCGGGACAGGTCGAACGCCTCGTTGCCCACAAACAGCCGTTTCTTTTGCTGCAGGGCGTATCCCCGGCTTTCCCGGGCCTGCCCGTCGATCTGCATCGGGCCTGCCGGATCTCCTCCGACCGCCATAATGCCAGCATCACTAAGCTCTAAACCAATGTACTCCATGGTCGCGTCACCTCGCATGCAGGTGCCGGATCAGGTTCTCCTCGCAATAAGCCTCCGCATCGAGAATGAATCGTTCCTGCAGGAGTTGAAGCTGGTGCATGAAGAATACAAGGACAATGCTGATCACCAGTGCAATCAGCGTCGAATTGAAGGCCAAACCCAGGCTCTCGGTAACGCCCGCGATATCCCCCTCGATCGCCTGGTGCGCTTTTCCCAGCGCATCTCCGATTCCCCGGACCGTGCCGATGAACCCGACCGAGGGGATGGCCCAGGCAATGTAACGAATCATCGAGAGTTCTGACTCCAGACGCTCTCCCTCTGACTGGCACACGCTGGAAGTCACCTCGGAAACTCCCTGCACCATCCGCGATGCGCCAAAGCGGTGAAGCGCCGCGGTCAGAGCGCGCGGCACCAGTGTGCTCTGGTCGACCGCCTTGAGCTGATCAATCTGGCGGGTTAGCCCCCTCGCGTCCTCCGGCAAAACCCGGATCCCCTCGTCAATCTGCAGCAGGTCGCGCTTCAGCAGTTCTCGAGCCCGATACAGGCGCGCCACCTTCAAGGCCATGATCGCAAGGGCCCAGAACATCAAGACGGAACAGATCTCCTGCTCGTAATCGCGAACGACAATGTAAAGCGAGCGCTTGACCTCGTGGGACGGGTCCTCCGACTGCAGTGCGACCTGCGCCTCCTGATCCACCTGGGCCCGGGGACGGATAACCGTGGAATAGACGAGGTGAACAAGAATCACGGAAAGGATCAGGGCAACAACCTGATAGATGAATTCGAATGACGTGGATGAGTGATTCTTCATACCTCAATACGCTACTACATGGGGAACCCGCCCCGATCAACAAAATTGCCGGCTCGTCGGGATTTGGGCAAGAAACAGCCCGTCCACGCCAGGAATGACAATGTCAGCGGACAGCGCCTCTCCCCGGCAAGCCGACCGGCAATTCTCCAAGCCGGGCTCTAAATGTCGGCCGGAAAATCAACGGGCAAACCCACGGGAACCTTTGTGCTGGGAGCAAAAGGTTCTGGCAATTCCGACTTTTTCTTCTTCCCATCATCGTCATTCACCTTTCCCTTTTTGCGTTCTGCCACGACACCGGGGTCCGCTTCCACAGACGAGCCGGAGTTCCCGGGACGCACCGTGAGGAGCAGTCCCACGGAAACAGCCACGACAAGCTTCGACATCCCAAGTCCCTTCATAGCACCATTTCTTATCCAGGCATAGCCGTCCGGCAAACCCGAAACCCCACATCGTTTCTACCTTCCCTGCCGTAATCCCGGTAACTCAGCCGTAGCGGCCCGACACCCGATTGCTTCCAACTCGAACCCCGGATCACGTAAAAACGGCCCTCCTGGGGTCCCCATGGATCGACAAACATCTGCCCCGGCTTTTTCTGATAGATGCGATAATAATCGTTACACCACTCCGCCACGTTCCCCCCCAGGTCGAACACCCCGAATCGGTTGGCGCCGAAGGACCCGGGTGGAGCGCTGGTCACGTACCCATCACGGTAGTTGGACAAACAATTCGCAAGAAGACTGCCCGACGAAGCATCAGCATAATTCCCCGATACCGGCCCCGGAGGATATCCGGTCCCCCACGGAAATTTAAGGCGCTCGCCCAACGCACCGGACCGTGCACAGTAGGCCCACTCGGCTTCGGTCGGCAGCCGGTATCCGCGGGAGCCGGGCATCCGGGCTACGACCTCCTCGCCTCGCGTTTCATACACCTTCGGCAAGCCCTCCTTCTCGCTCATCCAGTTGCAGAACAGTGCTGCGTCCGCCCAGCTCACATTGACCACCGGCTGATCGTCATCATTGAGACTCCACGTCCTGATGAATCCGGAGTTGTGCGCCCGGCGAAAGAAGCGGAACTCCCGATTAGTCACTTCCCGGGCGCCCATATAAAAAGGATGGGTCAGCTTGATGGAGCGCAAGGTCTCGTTCGATCGACGCCCCTGCTCGCGTCGCGACGCGCCCATGATGATACTCCCGGGCTCGACGCGCTTCAACTCGTACCCCGTTCGCGACGTCACGTCCGAAGCAAGACTTCCTTCTGCCCCGGGGGAATCTGCCGGAACCAGCCGAACATTAAGTTCCTGGGGGTATTCCGCCCTGGGAGTCAACGTTGTGCGATGACTCAGGAATCCATCCTTCCGGAACTCGAACTCGTGCGGCACCGAGGTCAATGAGATCTGCTTCGGGACGGTTCCGACGGGACGCCCATCAACGACGAGCTCGGCGTCCGCCGGCTCGACCTGTAGCAGAACCATCGCCTCGACCGGCTCCAGCGTCACGACAAAGGAGTGCTCTTCATTCGGCTCGAGACGGACCTTCCGTTCCGCACTTCGATACCCGGCCTTGCTGAACTGAATGGTGTTCGAAATCCTCGGGCGCAGGGGCATCTGGAGCGGGGTCTTCCCCGCGAATTCCCCGTTTGCGGTAACGAGAGCCCCCTCCGGGTTGGAGGCGAGGTGAATTACCGCGTCGGCCAGAACCAGCCGGATCTCTTCGATGCGCACCGGCTGGTGCGCTACCACGACGACCTGGGTCGAGTACGACTGGTAATCCTTTGCTTTCAGCGTAACTTCATAGCTTCCGGGAAACATTTCCGTCTCCAGCGGAACGGTTCCGGCCGACGCCCCGTCAACGTAGATGACCGCCCCGGCCGGCTCCCCTCCGACATAGACATCCGCCCAGCCAGGCGTGAGCGGCAGCCGGAACTCCTGGCGCGCCCCCATGCCACTTACGAGCACATTGGTGGAGAACCCCTGGTACCTCTCCGCGGAAATCTTCACTTCATGTCCTCCTGCATCCACCGCGGCGTCCTGAACGGGCGTCCGGCCAATGGGCACCCCGGAAACCGTCACCACGGCATTCTGGATTTCCTCCTGAGGCCGGCCGAGTGGATGAGCAAGGAAGGAAACCATTCCGGGCAACTTGCTGAGTTCAAACGAAAACGATTCCCTTTCCCCGGTCACCTCAATGTCCTCATCCAGTTCCGAATACCCACCCTTCGCCGCCCGCACCCTGTAGGATCCGGGGCGGACAAGAATCTGGTCGCCAACCCGAATTCGAAGGAGCCCCCCCTCAAGGGACAACCGGTCCGGCACGGGCTCGACCTGTATCGAGATTATTCGAGCCGTGGTCACATACCACGCAACCAGCGCCAACCCCGCTACGGAAATCGTTGCCAGCAGCCCCCCGACCCGCTTCCAGAACCATCCGGAACCCCTGTTGCGGCGGACATTGCCCACGCGAAAATCGACCGGGTCGATTTCAACTGCTTCACGGGATCGAGTCATGACAAAATTATATGGGGTCCCTGCATATGACCGTTGTACGGGTGGAATTCGATCCGGCATCAACCCTGACCTTCAATCGGACGTCCTTGAACCCCTTCCGGTGGCCCACCACCGTGTAGGTTCCGGGAAGAAGCGAGAGCTCCTTTGAATCAAACACCCCGAAGCGGCCAACACGGTAGACATCCACATGAGTCTGGCCGTCCGACGCAAGCAATACGGGGACCGGGGTTGTTGCAGCAATCACAACCTGCTCGAAAGACGCAACGACCTTCCGCCATTTCGGCGTACCGCCGGACAATTGCCTGGCCTCGGCCAGAACCGAGGCGGAGTGATCACGCGCCTGCTCGGTCAAAAGCCCCTCTTCATGTCCAAGATAATATTTCATATGCTCCAGCAGCCTCAGTCTCCGCTCCATCCGCCCCCGGCCTTCCGCTGCCTCCCGGATGTGCGGATCGATTTCCAGGGTGTCTCCGTAGCAATCGTAGGCCTGTTCCCACTCCTCCGCGGCTTCCGACACCCGGGCCGATTCCATCAGGCTTCGGATCCGCACCAAGCGGCGCCTTTCCGCGCTCCGGAACGCGGCGTCTGCAACCTCCCGGGAATCGGGATAGAAATTCTTCGCCTCCTGAATCATCATATCGGCCACATCCAGGTTTTCACCGTCGATGGCGAGCAAAACGTCCGTCATGAGCGCACGGAATTGGACCTGCCGAATCCGCTCCGTCACACGCGCCAACGCATCGACAGCCTCAAGATGCAGGGGATCGAGTTCCGCAGCCTCCTGGAAATCCGTCAAGGCAAGAGCATTCTGCATGGATCGCTCATGCGCAGCACCCGATTTGAGCAGCGCGTCGACCTCCTCAATGGTCTCTGAACGGCGAAGTCCCTCCGACGCCTCCGGACTGGAGGGTTCTATTTTCAACGCGGCCTGGAATTTCCTCCTTCCAACCTCCCTGTTCGCCTCGCGCAACGCCACCCTCCCGGCCTCCAGCAATTGGGTGAACGCCTCCGGCGCCTGCTCGGCCAGCGCCCTGCACCCGGCCACGGACGCTTCATACCCCTTGGCCGCACCCACATAATCCTCCCCTACAAATGCGGCATCCGCCGACGCGCTCAGTGCAAGCACATCTGCATACGCCTCCCCTCCCCACTCCAGCACCGCCTTTGCATCCAGTTCCCGCTTCATTGCCACGAATTCCCCCAAGCGGTCTTCGGCAAATTCGCGTTCGAGGAGAAAAACCGCGGGAACAATTTCCGGCTCCGGTACGGGCTGATCCAAGGCTACGGCATCTTGCGCAGCTGCGATGCGGATCCCAGTACCCGTTGGATCGGGATGCCGCCCCACCCCAGCCATGGTCGCACTCCGGCCGGGATACTCAAAAACCAGAACCGCGGCTCCGCATGCAGCCACAAGGATCGCGCCAAGAATGACAGGCCTCCGGATGCGCCCAGGCGGGCGACCCTGCGGATCTTCACCCCCTAAAGGGATCTTTTCTGGAACGATCACGCCCGGCAAGGGAACACCTCGAACTCGCGGCTCACATCACAACAGATTTCATTCGAATCACTCGAATCCTCCCCCCCCAATCCGCACCACCGGAATAACGAGTAACCCGGGCTGCGTGCGCCGGACAAGCCTGAACGAGGCAAGGCATTGCCCCCGCTATAGAGCCGTGGCATCGCCAAATCCAGTCTCATCCTCATGGATCCTCCGAAGAAGTTCCCGCCATTCCCGATATTGTTCTTCCGCTGTGCCGGTCAGCTCAATCCGTTTACCTTCAAACTCCACGATGATCGTTTCCAGGTCCGCGCTGAATGAATCGCTCAACTCCTCATTCCCCGCCTTGTGTATGGCCGCGCCCTTCGAG
>CAZTAB010000414.1:0-4491 GCA_964611475.1 uncultured Verrucomicrobiota bacterium
CTGTTGATGATGCCCGGCAACAGAAAAGAAAGAACCCGAGAGAACAAACACAAAAGAAATCCCACCGGCCATCATGACAACGAAGGCGGACCTTCATCCCCTGAACGCATGGTTTCCTCCCTGGAAAATTCGAGGGGATTCAAAACGCGAACGGACTCGCCTGCTCCCCGAAATCGAGGCCGTGCTCGCCAGCCATCTTCGCAACACGTCCGTGCAGATCCTTCTGCGTTCCCTCGAACGGCCACGCGATGCCCGCCGCTTCGGCTTCCCGCTTTAGACGGTCCCACTCGTACATGAATTCAAACAACACCGGGACCCATTGCAATCGAACCCGTACCCGCAATTTCGACTCATCCACCACGGCCTGTTCCGCCTGCTGCATGTGACCCCACGCTTCGTTCAACATCAAAAACGTCTGAAATTCCGCACCGGGCCGGGAGCTCAGCCCAAGATGGTCGTCGGTCTGCTCCACCGCGTCGTGAATCAGTTCCAGGTAGGCAAGAATATGTTCCGCTGCCGGCCCGTAGTAGCCCTGAACGAAATCCTCGATCAACGCCTGGTCGTCCACATACGGATCCCACATCAGCTTGCCCAGCAGCCAGAGCCTCAGCTCGGAGAACCCCGGCCATCCGCGGCGCGGAAACACTTCGTTGAAGATTCCGGTAACACCATTCTCCGCGTAGTATCGCACGTTCGGCCCCAGCACCCGAAGGTTTGGATGAGGGATCGGGTACGTGAAATTGTCCACGTAGTCCCAGATGTGAACCCGGTTGGAGATCTTCCCCCACCCTTCCAGATCATCCCGTAACATCCGGTTCCGTTCATCCGACATGGGCACGCGGAACGAACATTTGATGGTCGATAGGCGCACCGCGATCTGTTCATGCGGCACGTGGTTCTTCGGCGGCGCCTGCGTGTAATGATACGCGAGCGTGGTGACGACCAGCTCGGGATACATCTTCACCAGCTCCGCCGTTACCCGGTTGACAAACCAGACCATGAGATCCGACGGCGTGCCTGCGGCCTCCATTGCCATGCACGGCCCACACTCGCAGCGATTCTGCGGTCCCCCGTCATCGGGCTGCGCGATGGACATCATGGTGGCGTGCGGATTCCACCGCAGCGCCAGTTTCGCGTTGTTCACGACTTCCTTCTGCAACTCCTCGTTGGTCAGGCACAGGGAGGAAAGAATGTAATCGGGAGCCACGTGCGTTCGCACCCCGTTGATCAGCGCATACCACTCCGGATGGTCCTGGAAGTAAACCTCCGGCTCGATTAGCGTCCAGAATCCGTGGCAGTGCCACTTGTCGCTGCGAATGAAGGCCAGCTTTCTCCCCCCGCGCCTCTGATCGTCTTGGATATTGCTGAAGGAGTTGTCGATGAACAGGGGCGCATGGTGCCCATTATACTTGTTGCGCACGGAGAAGTCAGGATCCGACACATCCGGATTATCGGTGTCGCGGTACTTGATGGACGGCACATGGCGGATATCCAGATCCGGGATCTCCAATGTCGCCGTGCTTGGAATCGTGCTCGCAGATGCGGTCCACCATCGGCACCCCACTTGGTCCTCGAGAAATGTGTACACAGCATAGAGCGTGCCCCGCGGATCACCCCCGGCGAGAATCAGGTTGTTCCCCACCGTTTTGATGGCAATCCCTTCATCCTCCAGGTCATCGGTCGAAAACGAGGGATCCACCAACCGGGCGGCGCCCGGGCCGACCAGGATATTCATGCCCTCCCGGGCCTTTTCATGCGATACGGGGAATCGGGCTCCGGTCACCTCGAATAGAAAATCCCGCAACTCCTCGGCAGCGTACTGCACGGAGGGAGGCGCATTCGGGCTCACAACGATGGAGGCCGACGTCTTGCCCTCCTCGGCCAAGCGAAGGGCCATGGCGGTCCATCCGCCAACAATCCAGCCCGCAAGAATCCAACCGACCACCAGCTGCCTTTTCGTCATGGAACTCCTCATTGTCACCTCCTGAATTAACGGACCCTTCATTTGTATACCCCGTCAGCACACCATGTGCTGCATTGCATGCGAGTTCGCTCCACCGTTTCACCTGCATCGCCGCGCCAGCAGCCGGATAATTCACTCCCCGGCACATATTGTCCACGAAGAATTCGACAGGCGGGCAACATCGGAGTTGCAGGGCAGGCAGCCCCCAGGCCTACACCAGATGTTTCGTGAAACAAAATGGCTTCTTGCAGCGAACGCACGCTTTCCACTCGCAGGGACCTCCCCTGCTCGAAACGCCAGCGGCACGAGACCGACGTCTCGCCACCCGGGCCTGTTCAATGATGTCTTTCTGCCCCCCTCTAGACGGGACTTCCCGGACGGACACGGAAAAAGACCTCGTGTCTCCCGGGGTCCAACGGATCGGGCGGCGCGCACGAATTGGATGAGATCACGCCCAAAGCGGGCGCCCCCTACTTCACCAGCTTTAGCGAGCAGGGATATGCCCACACCTCTCCGTTGTTGGCCTTGATGCCGCCAATGACCGAGAAAACGATCGTCATGATCCAGATGGCGAAGAGCCCCAAGATTCCAATCAAAATAAAAATCAGGATACAACAGACAATGGAGTAGATAACTGCCGAAATAATCCAGTTCACCACGATTTTCCCGTGCGCATCAATTGATGGCAAATCCCCCTTCTTCACCTGCCATAATATGATGGGAAGAATGAGGCCTGCATACGGAACAACCAGTCCGGCCAGCAAGGAAAAGTGTACGAACATGGCCCACATGTTCTCGTCGCTCCGACTGACGGCCCGGGAAGGGAAATCGGGTGGTGGCGGCGAGTCGGGTATCAGTTGTTCATCCCCTGCGGAGTTCATTCAGACCTCTTTGTGCACGTTCTCTTTCAAGAATTAAACGGTCACTGGTTCGGATCCATTGACCTGTCGAAATCGGTAAAATATCCGACATCCAAGTCGTCGTTGTTGAATGAGACATCGTCCACGCTCCAACCGTCGCAGGCAACCGACCCGCAGCTTGCCGGAATCTTGGGGCCGAAAAACCGGAATCGATAGCTGATGCTGGTCCCCTCGATATCCGACTCGAACAGTCCATCCGAGTCTACATCTGTCCAGGGAGGCGGCACGTACGTCCAGTAGAACTCCGTGTCCCACTCCCGGATGTCATCCGGATCGCCCCCCACCGCGCCGGCGCCGTCACCGTCCACATCAAAATCATAATCCGCGACACCGTCCTTGTCGAAATCGGTGTTTTGGATCACTCCATCCCGATTGGCATCGCCGTTGAGATCCGAATCCTGAAACGGATGCATGTGGTTGTTCCACCAGACACCGTTCTTACCGTGGTGACTGACATCCTCGAACCAGTAGGCATTGCGCCAGGTTGCCCCGTTATCGGTGGAGTACTCCACGTAGCGCCCCGTACTGGACGTGTTTTCCACGACGGCATTGGTTTCGACACCCACGTACCCCTGCCAGTGAACATGACTCCAGTGCGTTTGCATCGTTGCAGCGTCCAACATATTCCACGGGTACACGCCACACGCGCCACTTGGGATTCGGCAGGCCGAGTTTTCCGTGAAGTCAAACGTATTGGTACCCATGGACGCTGTAATCCTGCTCGTCAGGCTGGTGACACCAAGGAGCCAGACATCCGTTGCGTGAATGTCATCGTAGTCCAGGTCAATGTTGGTGAGGGTATAGGCTGGCGCGGTCAACTTGCTCCCTTCCGGATCCACGGTGACCCCATAGGGACACGTCCAGTAGCTGCTACCGGAATGCCCAACCCCCGGGCGCCCGATGTGCGAAAACGAATTTGAAACAGTTGTCTTTTGGACCCAATTCCCGTCCGCCCGCCATCCAAGGTCGGGCAGGTGGGAATACCTGTCCGAAAACATGAGGTCGTCCAGCGAAAACTCCGCGGTTCCGGCCATTTCAATCCGGATACGCCGAATGGGATCGGGCGACGTGAGACCAAAAAATCCACCGCCTGCGGTGGTCTGGGAGGTATACCACTTGTACTCGTGGAGCAGTGAGCCCCCCGCGTCATAGGCAACAAAGCGGAAGGGTCGCCGCGGAAATACACCGGTCGTGTCATTCATACTAAATCCATTCTGAAGATGCATCCCCACGGAATGAACCGTGCCGGTGAAGACGATATTCAGGATGTTGTCGGCAGCGAGGGTTGGGCGCGACACTTCCAGGACCCCCCCGAACCCTTCGGTCACCCGTGTGTTGGGCCGGATGCCGAAAAGCTTCTTGAATGGCATCGGGAAGAACTGCCGTCGGGGCGCGAGGAAACGAACACCCGCTGACGCAAGATATTGGTCCCGGATTCGTTGGCCGTGAAACAAACCGAAAGAAACCCTTGTAACCGTCCCGCTCATTTCCGCGCCACTCATCAGGTTATAGTACACCTCATTGGTGGCGATGTAGGTCATCGTCGCACTCGTCCCGAGCGACGATCCCGGGGAAGAAGGGAGTCCGGCAGCGAGTTCCTTCGCGGCC
>CAZTAB010000415.1:0-2855 GCA_964611475.1 uncultured Verrucomicrobiota bacterium
ACCAAGGAGGCGGAGGCATTTCTCCGTGCGCTTGAGCCGGTTCTCCCCGAAGCCGGGCTGGCGGCAGACCGCTCGTTTGCGAGCCGGGGTGTCACGGCGGAGGATGCAGGGAAGATCGAGGGGCGGACCGCCTGGGAGCCGCGGCAGGATATCATACAGATTCAGCAGCGCCATGTCCGGGAGGAGCTGGCCATTCTTCCTCGTCGGATCGTGTCTTCGGCGCCAGGCGTGCCGGATGCCCCGGATATTGTTCTACCCAATGAGGGGGTCCTGTTGGCGAGGGAGCCCTCTGTTTTGCCCGATGTTGCGCCGCACCACCGGGAAGCTCATGCTTTCGTTGCGGATTCGGGACTTGTTCCCGAGGTCGCGTTCTCTCCCCTTGGGGACGATGCCATTCCGGTTGACCCCGGGTCGCCCGAAGTTCCGCTGGAGGAGATTGGGGAAGAGGAGGACGAACTCGAATCGGTGGAGCAACTATTGATGCTCGACCTTCGTACGTTTCGTCCCGTGGATGAGGCGGACGTCACCTATTTCCGGATCAATATCCGGCGGCAGGCGGACGCTGTCCTGCCGGTGCTGCCTCGCGACGTCCTGATCCTTCAGGATTGCTCCGAGAGCATGACGCAGCGCAAGCTCGAGGCCTGCAAGGCCGGGCTCTATTCTGTTCTCGATTCGCTTGTGCCGGCCGACCGCGTCGAGATTCTTGCCTTCCGCGAGAAGACATCCCGATGCTTTGACTCGCTCACGGAGGTCGGCCCCGCAGCCCGCGAGCAGGCTGGGCGATTCGTGCAGTCGTTGAAGGCACGAGGGAAGACCGATGTATATGAATCGCTGCGAGAGACCGCGCGAATTCCCCGAGCCGCCGGCCGGCCGATGATCGCTTTGCTGGTTACGGACGGTCGCCCCACCACGGGCGTCGTCGACAGTTCTGACATCATCGAAGGGTTTACCCGGAAGAACGACGGGGGCATCTCGGTGTTTGGCCTGGGCGGAGGGATGAAGGTGAACCGGTTCCTGCTGGACATGCTGAGCTCTCGAAACCGGGGCGATTCTGTGGTGGAGAAAGACCACCGCCAGATTTCCCGTGCCCTCGCGAAAATGGCGGAGGGGGTTCGCCGGCCCGTGCTCATGGACTTGACGTACAGGTTCACCGGCATCAAGGAGAGTGATGTTTTCCCTTCGACCCTGACACATCTCTACCTGGATCGTCCTGTCGTGTTGTACGGCCGGGTGGTTGGCCAGCCCCCGGCGGCGGTTCAAATTGTTGGAGATGCTGCGGGCGGTCGCCGGGACATGGTGTTTCCCATCGATTGGCCCCATGCCCAGCCTGGTGATTCCGGGATCCGGACGCAGTGGGCGTGGCGTCTTATCTTTGATTTGATCGGCCAACATACGGCAACCCGCCAGCCAGGCTTGCTGGGGCAAGTGCATTCGGTCGCCCGCCGTTACGGGTTGCGGGTGCCGTACGGGAATGACATGGAATCGCATTGACGAGAATATCTCCCCCGGATATACGGGTTTTTCTCTTTGTGCCTCCCGGAACGTCCAAAGTGGGTGCAAAAACAGTCTGAATGTATTATAAGTGACCAGATGAACACTGTTGTCGAAGAGCTCAGTCCTTGCCGGAAGAAACTGAAGATTGAAATTCCGGCTGAGAAGGTCGCGGAGGAGATGAAATCCGTGGTGTCCCAGTACGCGACCCAGGCCACTGTGAAGGGGTTTCGTCCCGGGAAGGCGCCCGAAGGGGTTGTGAAGGCGCAGTACGGAAAGCAGATTCGAGACGATGTTCGCGATCGGCTGATCCCGGAGGGGTATCAGGCCGCACTGGAACAGGAGCAGATTCGTCCGGTGGCGGTGTTGGACGTGCAGGACGTGACGTTTGTGCCGGGAAAGCCGATGTCATTCTCTGTTGTCTGCGACGTGGCACCGGAGTTTGAGCTGGGTGAATATCGGGGCCTTCCGCTTCAGTCAAAGGCTACGGACGTGACCGAGGAGATGGTTGAAGGGGCCATGTCCAACATTTTGGACCGGTTTGCCACCTACGAGGACGTGGAGCGGCCGGTTGGCCGGGATGACCTGGCGCAGATCGACTTTGTTGCGACCATGGAGGGCCGCCCGCTCAAGGATGTCGCCCCGGGCGCGGAGCAACTCGGGGAGGCAAAGGATTTCTGGGTGCAGGTGGGCGAGAGTTCCTTCCTGCCGGAGTTTGTTTCTGGGCTCGACGGGATGAGCGCGAACGAGACGAAGGCAATCGATGTTCGGTTTGCGGCCGATTTTGCGGAAGAGTCACTGCGCGGAAAATCGGCGCAGTATGCCGTGACCCTGAAGTGCGTGCGCGAGAAAAGGATTGGGCCGTTGAATGAAGAGCAGTTGACGCAGCTCGGCGTTGAGTCCGAAGAGACATTGCGGCAGAGCGTTCGGCAGGACATTGGAACGCGCGCCGAGGAGATGGAGCGGAGCCGGCTCAAGAACGAGATCGTTGGCCGGTTGCTTGAAACCACGGTGTTTGATGTCCCGGAGTCCGTCCTCCAGGAGGAGACCCGCAATACGGTGTATGAAATGGTCCAGGGGAGCATGCAGAGGGGAACGGAGAAGCAGGAAATTGAGGAGCAGCGCGACCAGATTTTTGACGCTGCGAGCCAATCGGCCTCCGGCAAGGTTAAGATTCGGTATGTCCTTTCCCGCATATCCGATGAGGAATCAATCGAGGTCGACGATGCGGAGGTTGGTGAGCGGGTTGCGCAGATGTCTGTCCGATATGGCTCCGAACCGGAGCAACTTTTCGAAGAGTTGAAAAAGAGGGGGCAATTGGATAATCTTCGGCAGGATATTCGCTTTGAAAAGACGCTTGATTT
>CAZTAB010000416.1:0-13000 GCA_964611475.1 uncultured Verrucomicrobiota bacterium
CCATTTTCCTAGATAAGAATCTGTGACGGAGTCCACTCCACCTCGATACTGAGTTCTTCGCCCTTTTTCCACTGTGAACTATTTTCATGGCGGAGGTCGCCTTGTGGCGTAAACCGAATCGGGTACTTCACGCTGTGGATCACGGATTCGGATCCGGCATCTTCGCTCATGGTACAGGAGAGCACATAGGTCCGGTGGTTCCTGACGCCGAATCCTTCGATCGCGCCCTGGAAGTCCAACCGCTCATTCGGGGAACGTGCTCGAAAAAGCGTGATCGGAACCAGTGGTTCCAAGGACTCATTATCCGTTTCCCAGCCGGGTGTAATCTCAAGAGCGATCGAACCGCTGGAGCGGACCGGGCTCCCGTCAATCACCGTGTAACCCTGAACGGGGCCGTCGTGCCGCTCCAGGACAGGGAAGGGCGACGAGTGGGGTCTTTGATAGGTTTCCTGTCTCCCCGGACTCGCTCCCGCCAGGACCCGATCCAGGATCGTTTGCCAGCCCGTCCACCGCCACCAGGGAACTCCATCCGGCAACTCCCCAAGCGGCGCGGCCGTCATGGAGTACACGGCGCCGTTCCCGACACGCCACGTTGTCAACATCGGCTCATCGCCTGCGCGAAGGAGAACGTCGGCCCCGGGCTTTGCCTTCACCCGGTGAAAATAGACGGTTTGCGGCGCTTCCGAGAAATCGACCCCTCGAACCACCGCATGGTCGCCACCCGCATGAATCCATGCTTCGTCCCCCTCCGCTTTCGCCAGATCAAACCGCTCCACTTCCACGGGAAGCAGGTCGGCAAGAAATGTGTTCCGGTATCCACCGTGGCCGAACGCCCGAGTCCCGCCGCCCACGAAAAGGGTGCCGCCTCGATGGACATACTCCCGAAGGTTCTTCCGGTGTACCGGCCCCAGTGAATTCCCGGCAATGTTCAGCAGGAAATACAGATCGTACTCGATCAGTTCGGACATCGTGGCAGGGAGCCCGGGGGCGATTATCGGGAAATCATTGTACAGGGTCTCCCAGGAAGAGGTTGACTGGATCCCGGCGCGCTCAAGCGCCGTGTCCAACCCGAAGTAATCATGCCACAGGCCGCGCGACACATGCGCCTTTTTGGATGAACCCCTGCGGGGAGCAAGAGGATCTACGTTGAGTTGGCGCTTGCGGAACAAATCAGTGTCCTTCGTGAATTCGAGCTGCTCAACAACAATCGAGTCCATATGCAGATCGGTGGTCCCGAAATAATAGAGAGCGACGAAGTCGGATTGTTTGTCTTTAAGATCGTACTCGTAGGAGAACGATTGATAGACGCCGGGTCTCTCGAACCGGTCGCAAGTAAATATTTTCTCGCCGAACGGACCGGTGAGCCTGAAGACCTTTTCCGGGCGGGTATTGTCGGCGACCTTGAAACGAAACGTCATCCGGAGGCGGCCCGGCAACATGGTGGGCGTATCTTTGCGCGGGCCGTCCATGACCTTCATGCCCGGCACAGAATTCGTGGTGCAAACAAAGGCATGGCCAAGCAGCGCGTCGTCATCGGCCACCAGGCGCGTCCCGAATTCGCCCCGAACATAGATCAGGATGGGGAGAACCATCCTTCCGTCCTCCACCTCCGGCAATACGTCCCGGCCGTGAAATTCCTTTTCCGGAATCACCTCGACCGGAATGTGATCTCCCGATCCCGGAAACTCCTGCACCAGGATCTTCCAGGCCTTCAGTTCGGGGATCGTTATCGTTTCCGCGGCGTCAATCTGCTCGCGCCACGACGGAGCTTCCGGATCAAGCAGGAAAATCCGCGAAGGCTTCCGGGCAAGGTCAATGCGAACGGATTCGAGCGGCGCCGGCTGCTTGTCCAGCGTCGACGTCTCCTTGGTCACACCGGGGGCCGGCATGTTGACGAGATGGGTAATGAGTTGATACCCGTCCCCGGTCGGCCGCTTGTAGGTGTACGGCTTCCACCAGAGATCATCGCTCTTCTTCCCGTCCACGCTGACCTCAAGGTGATCTTCCGGCTTGAGGATCGGCCGGATATCCTTGTCGTAGAGAATTTGCTGATAGCGCAGCGCAAACCGGAAATAAAGCCCCTGCAGCCAATTTTCGCCGGGATGGCCCGGGTAGACAGCTCCCACGACGTGACTCAGGGCGGCAAAGTTCTGGATGAACGCATAACGATGCGAGAAGTCATTGCGTTCGTACCGATCCCCGCTGCCAAGGAAGCGGATGGAGCCAAAGTGAACGCCGCCGTGCTGATGGACTCGCAACGCGTTGTCCCGAAGGCCCAGCGCACCATTGCGCCAGTCGGAGAAGGACTCATCTCCAAACGTTGCGCCCTCCCACAGGATCATGCCGCCGTCGGCACAGGCTTCACGGTAGGCTTCGGGACTTCGGCCCCCGCCCTGCTCATAGCTGAGCCCGTAATTGTACGCGAACTGAAACTCCGGATTGCGTTCCCGGATGTACTCATTCATGTGCCGGGTGATCCACGTGTTCACCGTGTCCAGGCTTTCGCCCCGCGTCGGGCGCCGGCCGTGCATGTCGAATCCGACCCCGGTCCAGAACTGGCCGATGATCCAGTGCCCGTCGAAGCGCACGCCGCTGAACCCGAGGTCGTCGTGGGCATACAACATCTGGTCGCAGCCCAGCTCGATGAGTTCCCGGTCGTTCAGCATGAGCAGCAGCGGATGAAACCCGCCGATCTTGCCCGGCTGCATGGTGAGATGCCAGGACTTCGTCTTTTCGATGTCCTGCACATTCATCATTCCCTGCATGCTGCCCCGGTAATTATAGGCAAGCCATTCGGGATGTTTGCGCGCCCACTCCGTGCCCAGCCAGCCGGACGGAGTGGCGTTGTTGTACATCATCACCTTGAGGCCCAGGCGACCAGCCTCGCGCGTGAAAGCCTTGATCACCTTCCTGTCGCGCTTGAATTTCCCCTGCATGCTGACCCATTCATCCCAATCGGTCTTCAGGGCGTTGAATTCCCCCGGGCCCACGCAATTGATTTCGAGATAGGTGCCCTTCATCTCCCGCCACCGGGTTGGCCAAGCGCCGGTCACCGGCTCGTAGAGCGGCAGTTTGTTCCGGGCGAGGTCCCCCCCCGTGCTGGCCTGTTGCCCCAATCGGAACGGATTGTCCCCGACCGCAAAGACATCAAGCGCCTCGGCGACAAGTTGGTCCTCCGTGAAGACCCGGGTGCGGACCCCATACCCGCCTTCACCCGAGGGGGCAATGAAGGGAATCACCACCGCATTGGTTTTGGACAGATCAATGACGGCGTCCGGAAGCGGTTCTGATCCATTCAACCCGAACTCCAGGCGGCTACGCGCGATGAATGTGCCCGCATGGGACGGCGATGCCTCGATGCGTACGGTTGCCTCTCCGGTGCTGTCCGCTTCGTAAACGACTTTGTCGACGACAAGCGAAACGTTCAATGCGTTGACGGCTTCCTGCGCCGCCGCTGAAGTGGCAAGTACAACCGAAAACAATGTCGCAAGGAATTTGACACTCATAGTCGACTCCGTACCATTCATTCGTCAGGATCGCAATCGGAATCAGGACCGAAAACTAATACGGATTGCTTGGAGCCATCTTCCAGGCCGTGGCGCGACGCACAGCTGCCGATCCTCCGTTGCTGAACATGGAAACCCCGACGCTGTCCCTTCGAGTGGGGTAGATTGGGCGCATGACCGCCTGCCGATCATTGGCAAAAACTTCCACCACGGATCGGTCGATGAAAATCCGAAACTTCAACGATTCATCAGGCTGCAACGTGAAGGGTCCCCCTTCGACAGACAACGGCCCCCGATCCGAACCTGAGCGGCGGGTATCGATACAGAGTTTTTCTCCCTCGGAATCGTAGAATATCCGGGTCTGCTCCTCACCGTCCGGAGAGCGGCAAACGTTCACCCCAATCTCTCCGGCGGAACCTGCCTCCATCTCGACTTCCAGTTCCAGATCCCATCCTTCGACGCCGTCCCATACGATTTCACCGTCTGCCTCAATCGTGTGAGGATCCACATGCGTTGGAGCGTACCGGAGCTGTTCCAGTTCGACCGGCGGCGCCATCCGCAAGGTCTTGTCCTCCCCCAGCCATAGTACGCGGGGCAGACTCAATGTCCCCGACCAGTCGCTCTTCCGGATCACGTCCTCGTTCAGGCCCTCCCGAATCCACGCCCACATGATCCGCCTCCCCTGGTCGTCCACCAGGCTCTCGGGCGCGAAAAACAGGTAGTCTTCCCAACTCATCCGGCCATGGGTTTCGGGAGTGAACCGATCGTCCTCATATCGCCCGATGTAATACTGGCATCCGTGATTGTGGCTAATGAACAGCAGCATGTGCCTGTCACCGAGCGGAAAGAAATCCGGACACATGCAATCCTCATCGGCCTCGGTCCACTCGCGCCGGGAGGTATAGAACGGATGCAGGTATTCCCATTTCACCAGATCGCCGGAGACAAACAGATAGGCGGTGTCCCCTTTGTGTTCGTCCATGTCCTGTTCCCGTCCAAAAATCCTCAGCACCGGAAGATTTCCGGTCAGCATGTAGTACCGGCCGTTGTGCATCCAGATGTCGGACGGGTCCGCCACGGCGAACGGCTCGCCCTCCGGCGTGACGTCGTATCCGTCCCTGTTCATGGGTATGACGGGATTCGCGGGATGCTTTATCCAGCGATCCAAATCGTCGCCGGAACTGGTCGCCAGAAAAATGCCGCCGTTTTCGCTCAATCCCCAGTAGCTGATGACGGGGGTTCCATCGCGGTCCACGAATGCACCTCCACTGAAGATCGCCGTATCCATTTCGCCGGGTTCCAATGCCATCGGGTGATGCCGCCAATGCACCAGGTCCCTGCTGGAGATGTGGGCGTAGCAGTGGTGGGCCTTCCTCGGTTGGACGATCAGCATCAGGTGATACCGGCCCTTCCAATAGAGAGCCCCGTTCGGATCGAACGGCAGGCACCTGCCGCCCATGGATACGATATGGTATCGAGGGCGGTGCGGGTCACCCAGAAGTTTTTCGCGGAAGGCCCCTTCGGAGTCCAAATTCTTCCCCATCGCATTCCTTCCATGTTGTGGAGAATCGCATCCTACCCTATTCTCCCCATGGATTTCGAATCAAACCCGTATCATGGAACTCTCCGCTGAACGCGAAAGCCTGCTTGCCCCGCACGACAACGGAAGCGAGGCGTCACTCGCGCTCAGCCGGGAGCGCTTGAGTCAGGAAATGTTCTTCAAGCAATTTGAGTGCACAGGAGAATAAGGATCCGGATTTTTTCTACACGAAGGCGCCGGGTTTTCTCCGTAGAAAAGGGTTTTTATGTGCGAGCAAAGTAGCCGCCCACCTCCGGGGGGCGGGTGCCTGCTTTGGCTGCGGCTTCGCCACGCTGCGGCCAGCAAGACTTTCATCCGCGCCATCCTGGTCACCTCCTTTCTCATCACGGGCTGTTCGACGACGAACAGGGACTGGAACCAGTGGCGGGGCCCGCTGCGGAACGGCGTGGTGACAGACAGTCCAGAGCTCGCGGATACCTGGCCCGAGTCCGGACCCGACAAGATATGGGAGAGCGAACCGATCTCCAGCAAGCGGCACGGCTTCGGCAGCGTGGTCGTCGCCGGAAAGAAGGTATATCTCTTCGTCAGCTGGAGGTACCAGGACCCGATTTCCCTCACGGCCGATTTGCTGAGAGCCAACGCGGCAACAGTCCCCTCGAACGTCGTAACGAAGCTGGAGGAAATCGCGGACGTAGAATTCATCAGCGCGGATCATATCGATGACTGGATCGACCTCGCAGGCATTTCCCGCTCCAACAAGACCGAGATACTTTCCTGGATTCCCGAGCGGGAATTCACGGTGACAGACGGCGTGCTCTGTCTCGACGCGAGAACCGGCGAAACCATCTGGAGATTCGAGGAACCCAGCCTCCCGACCAGTTTCGGCACGTCGAGCACCCCTTGTGTTGTGGACGGGCGCGTGTATGTCCTGGGATCGGACGCAGATCTCTATTGTCTCGACGCAGATACCGGGAACAAGCTCTGGCAGAAAAAACTCGGTTCGGGCGAGACACAAACATCGGTCGCCGTCACGGATGGCATTGTGATCGCCGCGGTTGGGCCCCTCACGGCCTTGAATGCAAGTACCGGCGAGACACTTTGGATACAAGAGAACGTACCGGGAACCTATTCCTCGCCTTCCATCTGGCGATCGGAAGGCAACACGTACTTGCTCTGCAATTCCAAAGAGCGTCTCAGCTGCGTACACCTCGCGGACGGTGTCATCGCCTGGACGGTACCCGGCGGAAATCACTCCAGCACCGCCGTCAGCGGTGATCACATGGCCGTGTTTACGGGACCCGGTGGACTCGGACTTGCGCTTTACAGGCTGTCTCCCCACGCGGCGGAACTGCTCTGGACGGTAGAACTGCCGAACAAGGAGTCCAGCCCTCTCATCTACGATGGGCATGTGTATGCCATCGGTGGCGGGGAGGCAAATTGCGTCGATCTCGCTACCGGGGAGATCAGGTGGCAGTTTGAAACCGAGACGGACATGACCTCTCCGGTGGTCGCGGGCGGCAAGATCTATTCGGCCGCGATCGGCACGCTTACCATGATTGCCCCGTCACCGGAAAAGTACACCGTGATGAGCCGCGCGAATCTGCCCATCGGGCGGTGCGTATCGCCGGCCATTTCGGATGGGAAGCTGTACATGCGCATGCAAACCGGCGTCATCTGCTACGATCTGACTGCACGATGAGCATCGGCCTCGAAAACCGGAATTTTTCCCTGGGGTTCAGCGAAACCTGGGGCCGCCCTTCGTCCCTCCGACGGCCCGGGGACCGTTTCGACACGGAGTGGCTGGCAACGCCGCGGAACCTTGTGCTCATGGCCAAAGATCGATCCATCGGTTTCGGGGTGCTGCAGGCAACGGTCGAGGGTCCGGAAGGGTGGAGCCTGCCGGTCCGTTGGCCGTCTCCCGACGCGCCCCCCGCGGACGTTGTCGCTCGCGACCGGTCCGTCACCGTGCGCGGGGCGATTGACTTCGGTCCCTGCAGACTCGACGTGACGGCGCGGTGGACACTGCGGGCAGGGGAAATCTCCGCCTCGTGGGAGCTTCGCAACGAAGGGCGCAAACGCGCGCGGCTCGGAGAGCTGGGCTGGCTGCTGCCCCTGAACACGAATTACGGCCGCCCGCATCGAACCAGGCGTAATCTTGAGCGGATGTATCGCCGGCAGGTGATCGAGCACGCATTCGCGGGCGGATATTCCGCCTGGGTGCTGGCCGAGCGCGTCGGGCGTGAAGGAGAGTGCCTGTTTCTCGCCGCCGACGACCGGACTCCGTTTGGCTACTACGACTACGATTGTATTCACTACACGGATCGCACAGCGTTCACCGACCGCGCCCCCTACGCGCCCCCCGCCCGGGACAAGGCTGCAAGAGCGGCCTACAAGTCAATCGGCAACCATTTTCCGTGGCCCGGCGTCCTGCGGGTATTCGCCGCCGCCGAGTCGCTGCTGCAAAGACATGGGCAGACGTCATGGCCGACGCCTGTCTCGGCAATCAGCATTCCCGCCGGTGACAGCGTTCAATTCGGATGGTCGATGTGCTGGCTCCCGAACCGGGATCATATCGTCGCCCGACAGGAGAAGACCGGACAAATCGGTGTGCGACTGCTCCCCTCTCCGGTAATTCCCCGGGACGACGAAACATTCCTGGCGGTCGCGTGCAAGCAGCGGGTCACGCCCAAGCCGAGTGCAGGCGTGACGGCGCGCGCCCGCCGCTCCGAGTCGGGCCGCCAGTGCTTCAAGCTGTCCGTGTCGCGACCAGGGCCCTGTCATCTGGATCTCCGCCGTCCCAACGGGCGACGGACGCGAATTCTTCTGTTCGGCGTTACGCCCCTTCCCCGCCTCATGCGCAGCCGCGCGCGCCGTATCCACGAAGAGCAATACCACGAACGCCCGCGGCACACCTTGGACGGCGCCATCCTGATCCGGCACAACCCCTCCGGCCAACTGGTAGCGAAGTTGAAGGACCTGTGGGGAAGCGGCTGCTACGAAGGCGGGATCTGTGATGCGCGATTTCTAGCGGAAAAGAATCTTCACGATCCGAATCCGAGAGAAGTCGACCGGCTCCGGGAATACGCGGATGGATTTCTTCGAAAACTTCACAACCGGAGGACCGGCGAAGTGTATTGGTGGCTTCCTCCCGCGATGGAGCACCGGACCTTCAACTACGTTCACGTTGCCAACTTCTACTATGCCATGTACCGGCTGCACGTGCGTTGGCCGCGCTTCGGTGCGGCCGAGGAGTGGCTGGAACTGGCAATGTGTACGTTGGATGGAATGTTTAAGCATTCCCGGCCGGCGCTTCTCCCGATTGCGCAAATCGGTGGGGAGCTGATCACGGACATGGTCGCCGCGTGCCGCAAGACGGAGACGGATCTGAAATTCCCGGATCTCCTGAAGAAATTGCATAGTCGAGAACACCGCGTTGCCGGCGTAAATCCTCCCCGCCCCCCGAACAACGGATATGACAATGTATGCCTGACCGAATATGCCCACGCCCGCCGACGGGCCGGAAACAAGCGCGGGGCGCGCGAGGTCGTCGATATCATCGTCTCCGCACGCGGGCCCCAGCCGACGTGGTACCAGTTCGCTTCAGAGAAACGGTGGTGGGACGCGATCGGGCATGATCCGTACCGGCATTGGACGGATCTTGGCGAAACGTGCCTGCACTACAGCGTGGGAATCAACAACCAAGCGCTTCTCAGCGAGTACGAGGCGACGGGAAATCGAAGCCTTCTCGACCTGGGTGCGGGCGGACTTCGAAGCCAATGGGCCCTCGTGGATGCGAACGGAGACGCCTCGATGTGCTATTCGCCGAATCCGGCCAGCGAAAACTTCGGCTTCAACCAGTACAGCGGAGATGCCGGAGTCGGCCTTTCCGCCGCGATCTGCAACGCGGCGTGCTACGTGGTGAAAGATCCGGACTTCGGGTGGATTGCGCTGGGAGGGAAACTGACGCGGAGAGGCCCGGTGCTCCAGGTGGAGCCGCGCGATGCGGCACGGAGACGGGTGGTCGTGCGGGATCTCGGGCTGGACATCCGGCGGACAACGGAAATCAAGCGGGTGCGAATTCACCTCGAGAGAGGCGATGCGGTCGTAACATAATCCCTATGGATCCTATTCTTCCCATGGGAGGTACGGGACGTATGGGGACATGGTTGGCCGTGATTCAAACTACAGGATTTCCAATTCAACCAATCGTGTGTCCAGAAACGCAAAGACCTTTCCATTCACGACCTGCCAATCACGCGGAGCCTTGTCGAGCTTGCAGATCGGTTCAAACGACCAGCGTTCCGGATCAAGCCGGTAGATCCCATCACCGTGCAAGCCCGCCAGATCGCCGTCCGGCAGGCGGAGCAGCCGGTTGGATGAAGTGCCGCGGAGCCTGTGCGTGCTGACAATCGCCTGGGATGCGACATCGAGAATGAGAAACAGCGCCTCAGGTTCGTGGTTCCGGGCTGTGCCGAACCGGGCCACCACCAATCCGGGCCGCCATTCAGCGATCGCACCCCCGCCCGCGGCATGTCTCCATGGCTCCACATCACCGATCACGGCGCCGGCTTCAACATCGTACGTTACCAGGCGGGACGGAACGCCGCTTGTTTCCGGCTCGATGTGACCCGGCCACCATGCAGTGGCGGACACGACCATGTAGCGGCCGTTGAGCGCGGGGGCCACGGACGCTCCCAAGTGCATTTCAAACCCTTCTCGGATCATGCCGGCGCGGCCCGTCGCAGGCTCGTACCACCCCAGGCCACCGCCGGATGCGCAGGGTCCCGACATCTCCGCCGAGCAGGGCAGATACAGACGGCCATCCAGCCCGGCCGCGATGTCGTACGCGCGACGCATCCGGGGCATCCGTGCGACAAGCCGCGGATTCGCGTCCGGATCCTCCGGCAGCGGCACGCAGGCGTCCGGACGAGCCGGCTGATAGGTCCAGGGCCTGCCCGGATCGTACTCGAACAACGGGGCGCCGGTATAGCCGGTGAAATAGATCCTGTCTCCGAGTTCGGCGAAGGCGTAGGCATGGGTGTAGTACGGGGACGGTCCAAGGATTTCGCACGTTGACGACCCTGGATCGAATGTGAAAATGGTGTAGGGATCCTCGCTGGAACAGAGCAGGCGGCCGTCGGACGTGGAGCCCATGCGAAACAGGTAGCTTGGATAATCCGTCAGATCGATCGAGGCGGTCTTCCAGTCTTCTCCGGAAGGACGATAATGGACGGTGGCGGTTCCGTCCGCCTCGCACATTCCGGTGCCCTGATAGTCTCCCACGGGCATGGCCAATCGCGGCGGAATCTCAGGGCGCGGAATGCCGGCCACCATGGGCGCCGATTCCGGATCGCGCGGGGGAAGACGTTTCACACCTTCCGCTTTCTCCGCAGTCAGCCGGTACACTTCATCGCCTTCCCGGCGGCGAACCAGTGCAAAGCACCCTTTTTCCCGTTGGAGAATAGCCATGCGGTCCGGATCGGCGACACAGAGCAGCATTCGCTGTTCACGCGTTTCCAGGTTCAGGGCCCACAGCGTACGAGGCAACTGGCCGAGCACCACAAACGCGGCATGATCGTCGACGCCGAAAGGCGTCAGGATCTCTCCCTCGCCGGTAACGTCGCCATACTCCCACATGCGAGCGAGGAGACCTCCGCCGCCTTGCCCCACGAGGCCGAAATCGAGAACCTCATCGGTCTCGGTATTGAGACGGGCGACCCGTCCGTCATCCGCACAACAAAGGAAAACCATTCCCTCCCTGGCGGGGCGCCAATACCAGTATGCGCCCCTGGGAACAGCAATCTTCTCGAATGATTGAGTCTTCGCATTCAGCCGAAGACAGGACGGCCCCAGCATGACGTAGACGCGGCCATCGCTGAACGCATGGATCTGCGACGGCTCGTCCCAGACGCCGGCGTGCGGCGTCACCACACCTGTCTTCAGATTGACTTCATGCACGCTCCAGGGGGCGCGCTTGACGATATGATCGCGAAAAAGGATGAACAAACTCCACCCGTCGCTGGCAGTGCTCGGAGCCAGGACCTCGCCCCAGAAGCTACGGCCACGGGCCTGGATGCCGTGGTCCTCGATGGCGGCGTCGGGAGCGGTGGAGAAATCGAGATCCATGGATCGTGACTTCACTTTATCCCACTGCGGACTGGAACATTCCGCACTTTGCGCGGCGTGGGTAGCGCGGAATTCATTTCGCGTCTGTGGATGCGGACTTCATGTTACTTCCTGCTGTACAGGCAGATTCAGCCTGAAATCCGCCGCTGTTACGCCCGTACTTTCACGCCATCCACGTATTCCCTGTCGATTCCCGCCAGCCGGGCGATGATGTCTCCGGGCTGGACGACATCGAAATTGTTCATTCCGGTAGCCCAGCAGCATCCAACGGACTGCAGCAGCATCCGTTTGGGCGCCCGGACGGTCTGCACGGTCCGAAATGTATCCAGATCGACTACCTCAACGATCGAATCGTTCTTCTCCACGACTCCGCCGGGATAAAGATCGGATACCGCCAGGCCATGGTGTTCGGAGACCTCGACGACACTGTCCGTCCCGCCCAATTCGAATGAACGAGGCGGGAATTCCAGGTCGCCATCCATGATTTTCAGTTTTTTGGCCAGGTTCCGGATGCCGCGAGTGATGTGCCGCACTGCGGTCGGCTCCACCTTGTTCTGGGGGGTCGTTTCGTTGATCACGTAGGGAACCTTCGTCTTTTTGCAGGCTTCCTCGAGCATGCCCGATGCGACCACGGTGTTGTGAATCGTGCTCCACGGAAATGCGAACGCGCGCACATAGGATGCGCTGTATCTCTGTCCCCAGGCCAGGCCGATGACTCGTTCGCTCCACCCATGGAGATCGAGCACGCAGTCGGCCTTCTTGAGATACCTGAAGACCGCAGCGGTAATTCGTTCATGATAATTCCCGGATGAATTGCCCGGCCAATTCCGGTTCACGTTCATCGGTTCATGCGGCGGAAAGTTTCGTAATCCGCGGGTCACTTCGAGCGGCCAATCCTGGACATGCGCATACACGGGCACCGGATGCACGACGGGAAAAGCGAGAATGGTGCCGCTAAGTTCACGGGGTTTTACCTGTTGAAAGAACCGATGGACAGCCGCCGGGCCGTTCAGTTCACGGCCATGTTGCAAGGCCGTAATGGCGAGAGTCTTTCCCGTTCTCATTCCGGAAGCCGCAATAAACGGAAGCCGCAACCGGATGCCCTTGGCGTACCCGGATGTCTCTATGTATCCGCGTGTGATGGCTCCCTTTTTGAGGGACTGGTTGTTGATTTTCATGGTGGCTCCCATTACGAACAATCGAGCCTTTTTTGTCAACTAGCGATGGGGTCCCGCCCCATCCCGCAGGCCGACCGAGAGGGCGTCGCGGCCGCCGTAGACCTGCGGGTTAGTCCGCAGTGCCGTGTGCGACGATTCTCTCAAGTCGTTGAGGTTGCTTCGCGCTGACAATCCTTTCTCCTTTCCATTCGACGAATGTCGCAGCAGTCGCGAAAACACGGGTAATGTCTCCCGCAGTGGCCGAAAGATAGAGCATGGATGCGTCGGTTTCCAAGTTGCCGATGCGGGGTATTCTGCCGCCGCGGTTCATCAGGACAATTTCTTCCGAACCGTCGCCGAGCTCGTTCGAAATTCGGTATAGCGTCCGTCCCGGCTCGTTGTACTCGACCACAACGGAGTTTTTCACCCAGTCCGATACTTGTAGAACCGGATCGTGAGGCAGCAACAGCGTGGTAAACTCCTCGATTTGTCCCGCGTCAGGGAGGCACTCCCGTGCATACCAGACCCGTAGCGGATTGGTCAGGGTAGCTCCTGCCCCGCCCTGTCGCGATTCCTTTGCCGTCAGGCGCGTACCCGGTCGCGGCGCGTGGTACACCAGGAGGTCCCGGACCGGGTTGCGAAACGCCTGCGTAAGGTTCTCCCACAAATTG